>JASHYW010000467.1 GCA_030042885.1 Streptosporangiaceae bacterium
GGGGGCTGGGTGCTGTCGAAGAACTGAAGCTCGGTCCACCACACCTCGAACGCCTGCGGTGCCCACAGCCCGAAGCCGACGTCGTCGGGTCCCGGCTCGACGCCCACGTTGAACGCGACGGCGATGCGATCGCCTGGCCTGAGCCCGCTGGCCGCAACGAAACCGGTCGTGTCCGGCGCCTGGGCCGCAGCGGCGGCCGCCGAGACATGGCTGGTCATCTGGGCCACCGCTACCAGGCTCACCGCCGCGAGGCCGGCCGCCCCGGCCGCCCGTAGCAGCCCGGAGACCCGGACCACCCCGGCCAGCGTCACGGCGTGCCAGCGGCGGGCCGCGACGGCCGCCAGCACCCAAACCGCGAGCAGGCCCAGCGTCACCGCCGTCGCGCCCCAGACGCTCGCGCTGTTCCAGTTCTGCGTCAGCACGGCCGGCTCGGCGAAGTTGAATGCATACCCGAACCCGGCCGTGGGCAGCGACGAGCCCGCGTAGGCGGACACGATGATGGCGGTCAGCACGGTGAGCGCCGCGGCTACGGCCGCGCAGCCCAGGATCGTGCGGGCCCATGCACGCAGCAGCACCACGGCGCCGACCAGGAAGAACACGACGATCATGCCGTCGAGGTAACGCCCGGAGGCCCAGGTCTGGGACTGGCCGGGGGGCAGCGCGGCGGGCACGGTGCAGGCGGTCACCACGGTGACCGCCACCGCGAGCGCGGCCATGATGCGCAGGTCGGCGCGGGTGCCGCGCCAGATGACCGCGGCCGTCGCGGCGACCAGGCCGATACCGGCCAGGCCCCAGCCGTCGAGGACCAGCCGCCAGATCTGGCCGGCCGCCATCTCGAAGACGTTGATCGCGCCGTGCACACTGCGCAGCGTGATCTCCATCTGGGCGGTCAGGTTCCGGGTACCGTCGGGATACATGACCGAGGACAGGTAGCGGTCCAGCGCACAGCTGGCGCCGTCCGCGGCGGCCAGGACCAGGGCTGCCGCCGCGACGGTGCCGCGCGGGGCCAGGCGGCGCCAGGCGATCAGGATGCCCACTGCCACGCAGGCGGCCACGATGACCGCGCCCCGGGAGTGGACCGCGTAGAGGTACCCGGCTAGCAGCGCCGAGCCGGCCGCCGCCGCGTACTGGCCCCGGGCGGACCTGGCGGTGAGCCAGCTGTGAGTGGCCAGCAGCCAGGCCAGCACCAGGACCGGGAAGATCGCGTCGGTCATCGCGTATTCGGCATAGAAGACCCCGGCCGGCAGCAGGGCGGTGACCGCCGCTACCAGGTAGGCCGCCGGGCGGCTCAGCCCGAGTCGCCGCCCGGCCAGGTAGCCCAGCGGCATCAGGCCGGCGCTGACCGCCGCGTTGATCACCAGCACGGCGTGGTATACCGTCATGGGGTTGCTGGTGAACCAGAACACCGGCGTGATCAGCAGCGGATAGCCGCCCTGGTACAGCGTCGAGCCGGAAAAATCGGTGGCCGGCCCGCCCGCCAGGACCCGCGCCGCGATCAGGTAGGCGGACTCGTCGGGGTTGGCCAGCGGCACGGTCTGCGTGCGGCTGAGCCATACCCGCAGCCCGAGCTGGACCACCCAGCCCGCCGCGACCAGCAGCCCCCACTGCCATGCCTGCCGCCGTGAGGCATGCCTGGTGGTTGCTGGCCGCCCGGCGGCTGCCGCCCAGACCGTGCCGTCCGAGGCCGCGGCGGTGCTGCCCGGCGCCATGGCGGTGCTGCCCGGCGCCATGGCGGTGCCGTCCGGCGCCACGGCGATGCCGTCCGGCGCCATGGCGCCCGGCGTCATCTGGGTGCCTACCAAGGCAGCTGCTCTCCCGTGCTCGAAGGATGGCCTCGGCCTTGGACCACGTGACCCCGGGCGTCGCGTTGATGTCGCTTCGACGCGCACGCCGGAAGCGGGTGCCGCGATGCGGGTAAGAAGATGTTGATATTTCAAGCTTGGAACCGGTCATGCGAATTATGTGTCCAGGCTGAGAACTCGCTGGTGACGTCGCCAGGCTGGCCGGGCCCTGAGCCGCGAGGGCGCCGGGGGCAGGGTGTAGCATCGGTCGCGTGTCGCTAGGCTCCCGGCGTGCGGGCAGCGGCTCGCCCGGGAGGAGAAACGCCTGATGCCGCACACCATCGATACCCGCATCACCGGCTACGAGCCGCTGCTGTCACCGGCCGCCCTGCTCGACGAGCTACCGCTGAGCGAGCAGGCCGCAGGGATCGTGGAGCGTACCCGCGCCGAGGTCCGCGCCGTCCTCGACGGATCCGACGACCGCCTGCTGGTGATCGCCGGGCCCTGCTCGGTACACGACCCGGCCGCCGCGCTGGACTATGCCGGCCGTCTGCAGGAGCCGCGCGAGCGGAGCCAGGCCGACCTGCTGATCGTGATGCGGGTGTACTTCGAGAAGCCGCGCACGGTGACCGGCTGGAAGGGCCTGATCAACGACCCGGACATGGACGGCGGCCACGACGTGCACCGCGGCCTGCGCGCCGCCCGGCGGCTGCTGATCGACATCGTCTCGCTCGGCCTGCCGGTGGGCTGCGAGTGGCTGGACCCGATCACGCCGCAGTACATCGCGGACGCGGTGACCTGGGGCGCGATCGGCGCGCGGACCACCGAGAGCCAGGTCCACCGCCAGCTCGCCTCCGGCCTGTCGATGCCGGTCGGCTTCAAGAACGGGACCGACGGCGATGTCCAGGTGGCGGTGGACGCCTGCCGGGCGTCGGCCACCGGGCACACCTTCTTCGGCGTCACCCGCAACGGCGTGGCCGCCGTGGTGACCACGGCCGGGAACCCGGACACCCACGTGATCCTGCGCGGCGGGCGGGCCGGCCCGAACTACGAGCCCAGCGAGGTGACCAAGGCGCTGGACCTGATCGCGGGCGCCGGCCTGCCGCGCAGGCTGATGGTGGACGCGAGCCACGGCAACAGCGGCAAGGATCACCGCCGCCAGCCGGCGGTGGCGGCCTCGATCGCGGACCAGGTGGCGGCCGGGGAGCCCGGCCTGGCCGGCGTGATGCTGGAGAGCTTCCTGCGCGAGGGCAGGCAGGAGCCGGGCCCTCCGGCTACCCTGGCCTACGGGCAGAGCGTCACCGACGCGTGCATGGACATCGGCACCACCGCCGCCGTACTCGACGCCCTGGCCGCCGCCGTCCGTTCCCGCCGCAAGGCCTTTTGAGCCGAACGATCCGTGGTGCGCGCAGCCTGACACCGGGCGTTCGCGGGGGTATCCCTCGCGGGTCAGGGGACGGCGGGCAGGTTGGCTATGGCGGCGTCGATCCGCTCCTGGGACAGCTCGAAGTCTTGCATCTCACCGGACAAGTACTTCTCGTAGGCCACCATGTCGAAGTGCCCGTGGCCGCACAGCGCGGTCAGGATCACCTTCGGCTCGCCGGATTCCGTGCACCGCTTGGCTTCCTCGATCGCGGCGGCCAGCGCGTGCGTCGGTTCCGGCGCGGGGATGATGCCCTCGGTCCTGGCGAAGGTCACCGCCGCGGCGAAGCACTCCCGCTGCTGCTTGGCCACCGCCTCGAACAGACCCAGCTCGTACATGTGCGACAGCAGCGGCGACATGCCGTGGTAACGCAGCCCGCCGGCGTGCACCGGGTCCGGGATGAAGTCGTGCCCGAGCGTATGCATCTTCAGCAGCGGGGTGAACCCGGCGGTGTCGCCGAAGTCGTAGGCGTAGACCCCGCGGGTGAACGACGGGGCGGCCGCCGGCTCGACCGCGCGGATCACCGGGTTGGCCCGGCCGGCCAGCTTCTCCCGCAGGAACGGCAGGAACAGGCCGGCGAAGTTGGAGCCGCCGCCGGTGCAGCCGACGATGAGGTCCGGCATCGACTCCCCGGCCGCGGCGAACTGCTTGAGCGCCTCCTGGCCGATCACCGTCTGGTGCATGAGCACGTGGTTGAGCACGCTGCCCAGCGCGTACCTGGTGTCGGCGCTGCCGGCCGCCGCCTCGACGGCCTCGCTGATCGCGATGCCCAGGCTCCCTGGCGAGTCCGGGTCGGCGGCGAGGATGTCCGCGCCCGCCTTGGTGGCCCGCGACGGGCTGGCGTGCACGGTCGCACCCCAGGTCTCCATCATCGTGCGCCGGTACGGCTTCTGGTCATAGGAGGCACGCACCATCCAGATCTCGCAGTCGATGCCAAACTGCGAGCAGGCAAAGGCCAGCGCGCTGCCCCACTGCCCGGCGCCGGTCTCGGTGGTGAGCCGCTTGGTG
>JASHYW010000468.1 GCA_030042885.1 Streptosporangiaceae bacterium
GCCAACCGGGAGGAGAACCGGAAGCTGGACGTGGTCCGGCTCCGGGACGCGGGCCTGGCGGTATGGGTGACCGTGATCGAGTCGGTGCCCGAGGCGCTGGCGTCGCTGCGGCGGCTGCTCACCGGGCCGCTGGGCCTGGAGGTGCCGGACTGGCTGGCGGCCGCGGAGCAGGCCTGGGCCGGGCCGGCGCCCGATCCCGGGGCCTGGCGCCGGGTCGCGGTGCCGGTCTGGCGTGACCCGTGGATGGTCGTCGGCGCGCGCACGTTCACCGGCGACGTGCTGGCGCGGCTCGGCCTGGACAACGTGTTCGGCGCGGGCCCGGGACGCTATCCCCGCCTCGAGGCGGGGGACATCCGGGCGGCCGCGCCCGATGTGGTGTTGCTGCCCGACGAGCCCTATCCGTTCACCGCCGGCGACGGGCCGGAGGAATTCCCCGCCCAGCGCGTCGTGCTCGTCTCGGGCCGGCTGCTGACCTGGTACGGGCCCTCACTTGCCACCGCCCGCGCCGAGCTGCTCAGCGTGATCGGCGGGCCGTGAGCACGCAGTGGCCGCAGGTTCCCGTGCCCGGCACCCAGTACAGCAGGCACAGCCGGGGCTAGCGGTCGAACAGGGCGCTGACCGATTCGCCGTTGTGGATCCGGCTCATGGCCTCGGCCAGCGCGGGGGCCACCGACAGCACGTGCAGCTTCGGGTGCTCCGCGGGGAGCGGCACCGAGTTGGTGCACACGATCTCGGTCACGTCACAGGCAGCTAGCTTGTCCAGCGCGCCGTCGGCGAACAGGCCGTGCGTGCAGGCCACCGCCACCGAACGCACGTCCTGCTCCCGCAGCAGGGTGAGCAGCTCGAACACGGTGGTGCCGCGCGCGATCTCGTCGTCCAGGACGATCACGTCCCGTCCGGCGACATCGCCGATGATGGCCGAGAGTATCACCTCCGTGTCGCTGATCCGCTGCTTCGCGCCGGCCGCCACGGGCACGCCCAGCCTGCGGGCAAAGTCCGCGGCGCTCTTCGCGTAGCCCAGGTCTGGTGAGACCACCACGGCGCGGGACAGGTCCCGGCCACGGAAGTGCACGGCGAGCTCGCGCAGCGCGTGCAGGTGATCCACCGGGACGGAGAAGAAGCCGTGCACCTGCGGGGAGTGCAGGGTCAGCGTGAGCACCCGGTCGACGCCCGCGGTGACCAGCAGGTCGGCGACCAGGCGGCCGCCGATGGAGATCCGCGGCTTGTCCTTCTTGTCCGACCGGGCGTAGGCGTAGTGCGGCATCACCGCGGTCACCCGGGCGGCCGACGCACCGCGGGCCGCGTCCGCCATCAGCAGCAGCTCGACCAGATGCTCCTGCACCGGCGGGACCAGCGGCTGGATGACGAACACGTCCCGCTCCCGGCAGTTGGCCTCCAGCTGGACCTCCAGGCAGTCGTTCGCGAACCGCTCCAGCCGGACCGGCTGCCGCGGCACGGACAGGAACGCGCAGATCTCGGCAGTCAGCTCAGGGTGAGCGCTGCCGCCGAATACCGCGATCTCACGCACTCCTGGCTTCCTCCGGATCCGGCTTCCGGCACACCACGCCTGCGGGGCGGTCTCGCTTCGCTGGCATTGCCCGGATCAGGTCCTCAGGGTCGCCGTTCAGCCTCGCAGCTGTCCGGCCTCCCAGCCCTTCCTCCCGGCTCCGGGTCTCCCCGGCACTCCGTTCGGTCCAGCTCCCTCGATCGCCTCGCAGACGATATTCACGCTGCATGGCGCCAACGACGGACACCTAGGGCCGAAAGCCCTGGCATGCCCGGGCCCAACGTCGTGGCTCCGGCGCAAGTTCCGGTAGCGATCCAGCCCGTACCCGGTGCCCTGTACGGCGTTCCCGGCCGCCAGCCGCAGACGGGCCCCGGCTCCGCACAGTCCCCATCCGTCAGCGCACAGATTCCGTGCGCCGATTCGGCACTGTCTTGTGCTGTTGGTGATCGGGATATGGATTGCTCGTGTCGGGCTGACGGCCTGTCTGGCTTCGGGGAAGTACCCTTGGGCGATGTTCTCGCCTCGGGGCCCGTCCCTGCGTGAACTGGCGTTGCAGGCGCTGTCCTCGGTCGAGGGCGGCTATGACCTGCTTGCTCCGAAGTTCGACCACACCCCTTTTCGCACCTGCGATGGGGTGCTGGACGCGACCGCCGGCGCGTTGCGCCCGCTCGGCCCGTTCGGCCGGGGATTGGACGTGTGCTGCGGCACCGGCGCGGGCATGCGGGTCCTCAAGTCCGTGTGCCAGGGACCGATCATGGGCGTCGACTTCAGCACCGGCATGCTCGCGCAGGCGCGCAGCGCGCACCCGGACGCCACGTGGGTACGGGCCGACGTCCGGGCCCTGCCCTTCGCCGCGGCCTTTGACCTGGCGGTCAGTTTCGGAGCGCTCGGGCACTTCCTGCCCGCCGAACGGCCCGCGCTGTTCGCCGGGGTGTACCGCGCGCTGCGGCCTGGCGGGGTCTTCGCCTTCCCGGTCGGTGCGCCGCCGCCGATCTCCTCACGCTGGTACTGGGTGCTGCTCGGGTTCGACCTGGCCATGCGGGTCCGCAATGCCGTATGGCGTCCCCCGTTCGTCATGTACTACCGCACCTGCCCGCTGCACGCGGTCCGCGACGACCTGACAGCATCCGGATTCACCGTGACGACAGTCCCCGTGACGGCTCTAGGCCGGCGCGAGGACCGCAGCCCGCGGTACCGGCTTGTCCTCGCGCGCAGAGCCAGCACGCCCTGACTGCTGCGTACGCCGTCGGGCTGCCTGTGACCGCGGTCTCAGTCCTGCCTGGCAGGACCGCCGGTCAGGACCGTTGATCGTGCGTTCTGGCACAGGAGGTAGCACCGCAGCTGGGCGCGGCGATCCAGGTGCCCGGATCATCCGTTACGCGCCTTCACCGGTGAGCCCGAAGTGGATCAGCAGGAGGCACGGATCGGCGGTTACCCGTGCCCCCCGGTCTTGTTGCCCACGTGGGGGTAT
>JASHYW010000469.1 GCA_030042885.1 Streptosporangiaceae bacterium
GAGGTCCTTGACATGCCGATCGATGAGGCGGCCAGCTTCTTCGAGGCGGTGCCCGCCATCCACCGGCACCTGCAGACGCTGGTCGACGTGGGCCTGGGCTACGTCCGGCTCGGCCAGCCCGCGCCCACCTTGTCCGGCGGTGAGGCGCAGCGGGTCAAGCTCGCCTCCGAACTGCAGCGCCGGGCCACGGGCCGCACCATCTACGTGCTGGACGAGCCGACCACCGGTCTGCACTTCGAGGACATCCGCAAGCTGCTTGCGGTGCTGAACCGGCTGGTCGAAACGGGCAACACGGTGATCGTGATCGAGCACAACATGGACGTGATCAAGACCGCCGACTGGGTCATCGACCTCGGGCCTGAGGGCGGCGCGGGCGGGGGACTGGTGGTCGCCTCGGGGCCGCCGGAGGAGATCGCCGCGGTCGAGGAGAGCTACACCGGGCAGTTCCTCAAGAAGATCCTCAACGTCTGACCGCGGCGCCGGCGAGCGCTCCGCGGGGACCCGGCACCGCCGCGCACGCCGTCACTATCGCGGTCACCTGCATTGTCCCGTGAGCTCGGCTAGGCGCGTGCATGTGCGTTCAGCCAGGCTGCGGCCCTCGCGGGCGAGGCCCGGGACAGCCAGGCGTCCTGGATGACCTCGGCCAGTTCCTGCACGGTGAGCTCGCCGATCTGGCTGGCCCGCAGCAGCACCGAGGGATGGCCGTCAAAGTGCGCCGTGGTAAAGAACGGCGAGCCCGGGTCTTGGACCAGGGCCTGCTTGTCGGACTCTGACGTGACCCAGAACATGATCACGTCCGGATACCGCTCGCCCGTCTCGGGATCGGCGGCGTCGGGCCGCGGGTTACGGAAGAACACGAAGGACCTGCCGCTGACCTGGTAGATAGGGTTGCCGTGCGGGCCGTGCCTGACCGTGACATGCGGCATGCGCATGGCCAGCTCATGTACATCCCCCAGCCGCGCGCGGCGCGCTCGTGCCGACATGGCAGCAGAATAGGCCGCGGGCAGGGGAGTGGCGGTGAAGGCGAGGGTGCCGCGGTGGAGATCATGACCGGCAGCGGCGTCGCGCGGGCCGAACTCGACGGGGACAGCGGGCCGGCGCGATTCCTGCTCGCGCTGACCCACGGTGCGGGCGGCAGCGCCGACGCGCCCGACCTGCTGGCGGCCAGCGATGCGGCGCTCGGTCTCGGCGGGCTGGTGGCGCGGGTCACCCAGCCGTACCGGGTCAGGGGCGCCCGGGCGCCCGGGTCGGCGGTCCGCCAGGACGCCGCCTGGGTCGAGATCGCGGCCGCACTGGCCGGACTCGCTCCCGGCATCCCCCTCGTCCAGGGCGGGCGGAGCAACGGTGCCCGGGTGGCGTGCCGGACCGCGGCCGCGGTCGGCGCCCGGGCCGTGATCGCGCTGGCGTTCCCGCTGCGGCCGCCGGGCTCAGCGGCCCAGAGCCGGGTAGCGGAACTACATGCCGCGCGGGTCGGCGGAGCTGCGGTGCTGGTGGTGAACGGAGAGCGTGACCCCTTCGGGATCCCGGGGAGCGAAGACGCCGACCGGGTCGTCACGGTGCCTGGGGAGACCCACTCGCTGAAAGGCCATCGCGCGGTCATCATCTCCGCCGTGACCGCATGGCTGCCCACCGTCTTGCGGTAGGGATTCCGCCGGGGTACCCAGACCCGGCGGCCCGCTCTGTCTCGCCGAGGTCGGGTAACGCTGCCGGAGCCTGGCCGCCGTGCCCAGGTCCTGCCGGGGCCGGACGGTCGAAGGCCAGGTCCGTGGGCCGGTGCGGTGCGATGGACGCCCCGTCAGGGAGCAGCTCCCCGGTGTCGTCGAAGATCACGATGCCGTTACAGAGCAAGCTCCAGCCCTGCTCCGGGTGGCTGACAACGGTGTGCGCCGCTTCCCGGTCCGGTGCTGACGCATCCGGACAGGGCGGCGAGTGTGGGCACATGTGAGTGCCTCCTGGATGGTTCATCTTCGTGTTCTTGGTTCTTGGTCAGTTGTTAGTGTCCCGCAGCCTTCGCGCCCGCTATATGGCTCATGCTGATCGTTTTCACGCTGGCCATATGTAGCGTTCCGCTAGTTTCCGCGGGCAGCATCGACTACTACTTGTGACTAGGTGGTTCGGTTATATGTAACTATCTGGCGGTTCTGCGTCGCTCTCAGGTTGTGCCGGCCAATTGGCCTAGACCAACTTTGCCTCCTTCGATCATACGGCGCAAGCGACACGCCCAACTTTCAGCAATCGATTGCCGTCCGCGTCCTTCGGCGAGTCGGCTGGCCGTTGCCGGACTGGTCCCCTCTATGTGGAGACGTCACAGTCCCGCCAAAGGTTCACCATAGCGTGGCCGGAAAGTCGAACGGGCCCGTCCGCGGTGCCACGAGGGGCGCAAGACGCCTGGCCAGCTCCGGAATGAGGGGCTCAGGCCTTGGTGATCGGGGACATCAGCGGACCGGGCTCGTAGGTCACGGCCGGGATGCCGTTGAGGCGGTGCGTCTCGCGGAGCGTAAGCAGGTGCTCAGCCTCTGCGGTGAGGGCATGCACCCGCGGCGTGGCCATCTTCTTCCGCCGGTAGATGCGGTCGTCGTAGCCGATCGGTCCGATCTCCGCGCGCTGGGCCGCGAAGGCGGCCCGCATGGCGGCGGTCAGCGCGGTGTCCAGGTCCAGCGCGAGGCGGCGCAGTTCGGCCTCGGGCGCCCGCCGGGCCTGCGTCTCGCGGAGCCGGCTCTCGGCCTCGCGCGCCGCGTCGAGAAGCTCCGCTCGCCGGGCCGCGAGCGCCACGTCGGCCTCGTACTTCTGCTGCGCCTCGCTGCTCGGCTTCGCCCGGCCGTTGACCCCTGGTCTCATGGCCTTTAAGGGTACACGGGCCGCTGGTCACGAGTAGTTGCGGAAGGCGGGCCAGGCCTGCGCCCAGGACGATCGCAGGCCGGTGGCGAAGAAGACGTGAACGCCCTGCTCGTCGTCGCTGACGCCGAGCCTGTTCCAGAACGTGGCGACCAGGCCGACGTGGGCGAACTCGCGGCGCAGCAGGGCCGGGTCGACGTTCACGGCGATGGCTGCGGAGTCGGCGGCGGGCGGCGGGCCCCAGAGCCAGAAGTTGTTGGCGCCGCTGTAGGCCTGGGGGAGGGCCAGCCCCGGACCGTAGCGGTCGATCGCACCCGCCTCGCCGTAGTTCCCGGCCAGGATCGCGGTCTGCTGCCGCTGCGGGGCCGGCAGCGAGTCGTATTCCCGCGCGACCAGCGCCACCAGCTTCGGCCAGGCGATCGTCTCGGCCAGGTCGTAGTTGATCTTCTGCAGCGGCACCGTGTGCAGCGTCCGGGCCGGCAGGACCGAGAGCGCCACCGGCGCCGCGATCACCGCGCCGGCCAGCATCGCCCCGCTCACCGCCGCCGCCGGCTTGATCCTCCGGGCCAGCGCGCGGCGACCCGCCAGCCACCGCTCGAGCGGGACGGAGCCGGCCGCGAGCAGGAACGTATAGGCCCCGCCCGGGTAGTACGCCTTGCCGCCCAGGACGAACTGCAGCGCGATCGCGGTGACGCAGCCGATGGCGACCGGCCGGAAGCGCCGGGCGGCCTCGCTGCGCAGGGACCAGCTCGCGCCGGCGATCCATACCGGGGCGAGCACCGGGCCGGTGAAGAGGATCTGCGCGGGCCAGTAGACGGCGCGGTTGTGCCCGGCCGCGCCCTGCAGCACGCGGAAGACCTCCAGTTCGGGCCAGCCGTGCCCGGCCTGCCAGATGAGGTCGGGCGCGGCCAGCGCCGCAGCGGTCAGGCCGCCGAGCAGCAGGTAGCGGCTGCGCAGCAGGCGGCGGGCGTCGGTGGCAGCGAATCCGGCGGCCAGCGCGGCCGCCAGGAAGCCGATGTTCCACTTGGCCTCGCTCGCGATCCCGACGCAGCCGCCGATCGCCACCCACCAGCGCGGATCCTGGCTGGCCAGGAGCCGCATGACCAGCAGCAGGGCGAGGGCCCAGAAGACGAAGTCGGGCATCGTCGTGGTCAGCTCGTGCATGGCCCCGAGGAACTCGGCGCAGGTGGCGACGGCCAGGGCGGCCAGGAGCTGGCCGGTCCGGCCCACACCGAGCAGCCGGCTCATCGCCGCCGCCATCACGACCAGCGCGGCGAGACCAAGCGCGGGCAGCACCCGGAACCCGGCGAGGGTATTGCCGGTCGCCGCCGCCGAGATCCGCGCCAGCAGCGGGGTGAGCGGCGGCTGGTCGACGTAGCCGAACGCCAGGTGGTGCCCGGCCGCGAGGAAGTACAGCTCGTCACGGGCGTAACCGTAGCGCGTGCTGACCGCCATCTCGACGCCGGAAGCGGCCGCCGCGATCACCGTGATACCGAGCCAGGGCGCCCGGGCGGGACGGGCCGAGGTCGCGGGCGGCACGAGGCCAGCGGCGCCGGGGGTACTGGCGTGCGTGCCCGGCACCGGACGGGGCTCGGGAGCCCCGGGCGCCTGGGAGGTCCCGGTGGTCATCTTCATGGGGCCATCGTGGCGACGGGGCAGCGGCCGCCGCATCGGGCCCCGGGGCGGTTTCCCGGCTCCGCTTCGCGTCGGAGTGCGGGGCCGGTTCAAGGCCGCGGCTCCGCCTGTGGTCGCAGCGGCCGGATCCGCCTGGCGGATGATCCGCAGGCCGCGCGTGAGCCGTAGCATCAGCTCGTGAAGAGCACGGCGGCGCGGGTGGCCGGGCTCCCGCAGGCGCTGGGAGCCCGGATGGCCGCGCTTCCGCCCTGGCGCCGGGAACGGGTCCAGGACGCCGGGCTCGGCGTGGCCGTCGCCGCGGTCAACGTCGTCTCGCTGCTGCCGTACCGCGCCCACCTGCATCCGCTGTGGCTGGCCCTGACGCTGGTCGCGGCCCAGGGCATCCCGCTCGCCTGGCGCCGGTCCTGGCCGGTGCCCGTCCTGATCGTCATCGCCGGCGTGCGGATCGCCTACGACCAGATCGGGTTCGGGTTCGCGCCGTTCCCGCTCGGACCCGCGATCGCCTTCTATACCGTCATCGATCGCTGCGGTCCGCTGCTGCGCTGGCTGTCGGTCGCCGGCGCGGCCATCGGCATCACGATCTCAGAGGCCGCGCCGGGTCACAACCTGCCGTATGACGCCATCTTCCAGGCGACGGTCTTCCTCACCGTGTGGGCCGCGGGCATGCTCAGTCGCACCACCCGGGCGAACCTGCAAGCGGCGCAGAGCCGGGCCGACCGCGCCGAAGCCGAACTCGACCGCCAGGCCGCGCAGGCAGCCGGCCGGGAGCGGACCAGGATCGCCCGCGAGCTGCACGACGTGGTGGCGCACCACGTCAGCCTGATCGCGGTCCAGGCCGAAGCCGCGGCGTCGCTGCTGCCCGGCCGGCCCGACCAGGCCCGGTCGGCGGTGGAGATCATCGCCGATACGGCCCGCCAGGCGCTGACCGAGCTGCGCAGGCTCCTCGGCGTGCTACGCGGTCCCGCCGAGCGTCCGCAAACCGCGCCATCGGCGTCTCTCGGAGAACTCGGCGAGGTGCTCGACCAGGTCCGCGGGGCCGGGCTGCCGGTCGATTTCACGGTGATGGGCACGCCGGCCCCGCTCGCCCCCAGCGTGGACCTGACCGCCTACCGCATCGTCCAGGAGGCGCTGACCAACACGATCCGGCACTCCCGGGCCGCCCGGGCCGCGGTCACCTTGTGCTACGAGCCCGGGCACGTCACCGTCAGCGTCACCGAGTCCGGGCTGCGGACGGGCGGACGGCCCGCCGGGCCGTCCGCCGCCGGCGACAGCGCGGCCAGCGGCCAGCCGGGCTCGCTGCTGGCGGGCTCCGGGCTCGGCCTGGCCGGGATCGCGGAACGCGTCGCCTCGTGCAGCGGCAACCTGACCGTCGGCCCGACCACGGCAGACGGCTTCGCTGTCACCGCGCGGCTGCCGTCGCGATGACGATTCCCGGGCCGGCCGCCCCGATCCGGGTGCTGGTGGTCGACGACCAGGAACTGGTCCGCTCGGGGTTCTGCGTCATCCTGGAAGCGGCCGAGGGCATCACGGTGGTGGGCGAGGCGGCCAGCGGAGAGGCGGCCGTCGCGGCGGCGGCCGCCCACCAGCCGGACGTGGTCCTGATGGACGTCCGCATGCCGGGGATGGGCGGGCTGGAAGCCACCCGGCTGCTCACCCGCAGCTCGCCGAACCCGCAAACCCCGAAGGTGATCATGCTCACCACCTTCGACCTGGACGAGTACGTCTACGAGGCCCTGCGCGCGGGCGCCAGCGGGTTCCTGCTCAAGGACTCGCCCCGCGCCGACCTCATCGCCGCCGTCCGGGCCGTCGGGGCCGGCCAGGCCATGCTGGCCCCGACCGTCACCCGCCGTCTCATCGAGGCGTTCGCGCGCAGGCCGGCGGAGACCTCGCCCGCGCCCTCGCGGCTCGCCTCGCTGACCGCGCGGGAGCGCGAGGTGCTCGTGCTGCTGGCCAGGGGCGGCAGCAACACCGAGATCGCGGCCGCCCTGTTCGTCAGCGAGGCGACGGTCAAGACCCACGTGGGTAACCTGCTGGCCAAACTGGGCCTCAGGGACCGGGTGCAGGCCGTGATCCTCGCCTACGAGACCGGCATCGTCGTCCCCGGCGACCCGCCTGGCTGAGCGCCGCGCCGACCGCCGCCCGCCGCCGCGCTTTTACTTTTGGCCGAACGGACCCAGGTTCCGCGCGCCTGGGCACGTCCGGGCGTTCCGTGCGGCCGAACGGACCGGGTTCCCGCGCCGGCGCGGACGGGCCTGCCGTGCCGCCGGGCGTACCGGAGTTCCCCGCACCGGTACGCCCGGCGGCTCCTTGCGGCTACGCGTCCCCTTCGGGCTGGCCAAGCGTCACCTGGACGCGGCGTTCGTCGGTGCCGCGCAGCACGGTCAGCTCGATGGTTCCGCCGGGCGCCGCCGCCCGGAGCACGCCGAACAGGTCGTCGATGCCGCGGACCGGCTGGCCCGCGGCCGCCACGATCAGGTCGCCTCGGGCCAGGCCGGCGCGCGCCGCCGGGCCGGACTCATCGACCTCGCGGATGAGCAGGCCCTCCGCATCGGGAAGGCCGACGGCGCGCCGCATCCGCCGGGCCACGTGGCCGGGGGTGATCGTGACGCCGAGCCGCGGCGGTCGGATCGATTCCCCGCGAGCCAGCGCGTCGACTCGGCCGCGCAGCGCCTCGTCGGCTGGGATGGCCAGGTAGAAGCCTTCGCCGAGGCGGTTCGTGTTGATCCCGAGCAGGTGCCCGGCGGCGTCGAGGACCGGGCCGCCCGAAGAGCCGGGCAGCAGCGGGGCGGTGTGCTCCAGGCTGCCGGTGATGCGCACGCCGCGAGGTCCGCGGAACGACCGGTCGATACCGGATACGGTCCCGAACGTCACCCGCAGCCCGCGCCCGCCCGGATTGGCCAGGCCGAAGACGGGCATCCCGATCGCGGGTCCCCCGGTGGCCCACGTCAGCGCCGGAGCCTGCGCGGTGTCGGTCTCGATGACGGCCAGGTCGCCGTCGATGTCCTGCCCGGCCACGGTCCCCTCGGCCGTGCGCCCGTCGGCGAAGGTCACGGTCACCTGACCGCCGCGCACGTTGTGGGCGTTGGTCAGCACCCGCCCCTCGCCGAGCACGATGCCCGACCCGGCGCCCCACCGCTGCCCGATGCCGACCACTGAAGAGCCGGCCTCCTCGGCCAGCCGCGCGATGCTGGCCTGGATCTCGTCGAAGATCGCCATTACTGCCACACCTTCCTGTAGGTAGTAAGTTGCAAGTTACTATTGACATCAGGGATGTCAACGCAGAGGGCTACGATTTCGCTCATGGCTCAGCGAGAACACGCCTCGTCGCCGCTCGCGGAGGCGCTGGCCAGGGTCGGCGACCGATGGACCCTGCTGGTGGTCGAGGCGCTGCTCGACGGGCCGCGCCGGTTCAACGATCTGCTCGGCCAGCTCCCGGGCATCGCGGCGAACATCTTGTCCGAACGCCTGAAGCGGCTCGAGCGGGAAGGGCTGCTCGTGGCCCGGCCCTACTCCGACCGGCCGCCGCGCGCCGCCTACCAGCTGACCGCCGAAGGCCGGGAACTCGCGGGGGCGCTCCGCCTGCTGGCCTACTGGGGCGCCGGGCATGCCGACCCGGCGCAGGCCCCGCGGCATCCCGCGTGCGGTACCCCCATCGAGGCCCGCTGGTACTGTCCCACCTGCGACCAGCTTGTCGACCACGAGCCGCAGCACGCGGAGGTCCATGTCATCTAGGCGCCTCCAGGACGGTCGCGGTCGATGGATCATCACGCGTGCGGACGGCGCGTGAGGCGCTCGGATCCAAACCCGGAGGCCGACGGAACCACCCAGTGGACCGTAACGATGTGGCGGCGTGCCGGTTATAGCCGGTGCTATGCCACATCGTTCCGGGGCGTCAGGCGAGGCTGGCCGCCCAGCTGGAGTGCAGCGAGGCGTACTCGCCGTCGCCCGCGATCAGCTCGGCTGGCGGGCCGTCCTCGGTGATGCGGCCCTGGTCCAGGACCAGCACCCGGTCGGCGATCGCCACGGTGGACAGCCGGTGGGCGATGATGACCGCCGTCCGGTCGGCCAGCACGGTGCGCAGCCCGGCCTGAACCAGCCGCTCGCTCGGGATGTCGAGCAGCGAGGTGGCCTCGTCAAGGACGAGCACGGCCGGCGCGGCCAGGAACGCCCGCGCGAACGAGATGAGCTGGCGCTGCCCCGCCGACAGCCGGCCGCCGCGCTTGCCGACCGGTGTGCCGTAACCCTCGGGCAGCGCGCCGATGAACTCGTGCGCGCCGATCATCCGGGCCGCCATCTCGACGTCGGCGTCCGGCGCGTCCGGGCGGCCGAGCCTGATGTTGTCCGCGACCGAGCCCTCGAACAGGAAGTTCTCCTGGGTGATCACGATGACCTCGGTGCGCAGCTCGGCATCGGGCAGCTCCCGCAGGTCGATCCCGTCCAGCGTGACCCGGCCCGAGCGCGGATCGTAGAACCGGCCGAGCAGCCGCGCGATCGTCGTCTTGCCCGCGCCGGTCTCGCCCACCAGGGCCACGGTCTGCCCGGCCGGTATATCCAGGTCCAGGCCGGGCAGCACGAGGTTGTCCCGGTAGCCGAAGGTGACCGACTCGAACCGCACTCGCCGGCCGGCTCCCGGGGTCGAGGTCTTCGGGTCCGTGTCCCGGCCGGCAAGCCGCGCGGGCGCGGCGGGTTCCGGCACCGTCGGCTCCTGCTCCAGGACGCCGGAGATCTTCTCCAGGCCCGAGGCCGCCGACTGGAACGTGTTGTAGAACTGCGACACGTCCTGCAGCGGGTCGAAGAACCGCTGCAGGTAGAGCAGGAAGGTGGCCAGCACGCCCACCTTCATGTCCCCGTCGATCACCAGCAGCCCGCCGTACCCGAGGACTACGCCGGTGATCACGTTGCCGACCAGCGAGATGCTCGGGCCGTAGATCGCGTAGAGCCGGGAGGCGTGCCTGCTCGCCTCGCAGTAGTCCTGGCCCAGCCCGGAGAAGATGGCCGAGTTCCGCTTCTCCCTGCGGAATGCCTGCACCGCCCGTATCCCGCCGAATGTCTCGACGAACTGCACGATGACCAGCGCGATGGCCTCCCTGGTCCGCCGGTACGCGCGGGCCGACTCACGCCGGAACCACGTCGTCAGCCAGGTCAGCGGGATGAAGCCCGCCAGTACGACCAGGCCGAGCCGCCAGTTCAGGAGCAGCATGCTCGTGCCGACTAGCAGCAGGGTCAAGGTGGCGGCGATGAGCGAGTCCAGGCCCTCCTCGAACAGGTCGGAGATCGACTCGATGTCGGAGGTCTGCCGGGAGATGACCCGTCCCGAGGTGTAGCTCTCGTGGAACGCCACGTCGAGGTCCTGGCAGTGCGCGAACAGGCGGTTACGCAGCTCAAGCACCACGCGCTGCCCGACGCGGCCGGTCATGGTGACGAACATGCGCGTGGTGACGGCCTGCACCGCGACCGCGAAGCCGAAGGCGGCGGCGATGCCCAGCAGCGGCGCGGCGTCATGGGCGTACAGCAATGGCGGCAGGCCGTTATCGATGGCCAGGCCGACCAGCCACGGGCCGGCCAGCGCGGCCAGGCTTTCCACCACGATCAGCGAGATGGTCGCGATTACCGCGCGCCGGTGTGGCCGCAGCAGGTCGCCGAGCAGCCGTCTGCTCCGCTCGCGCAGCAGCGCGGCCAGCCCGGCGGTGACCTCCTCGGCCTTCTCCGCGGCGACTCCCCGCCATGCTGTGTTGGCCTGCGGGGACTGTACCGCCCCGGGGAGACGACGCCCCGGGATCCCCCCGCTCACGGGGGGGCTGCCCGCCCCCCCGTACCCCCCTGGCCCCTGGC
>JASHYW010000470.1 GCA_030042885.1 Streptosporangiaceae bacterium
GCCTGGCGGGACCGCATCGAGGCGGTGTGCATCGACTTGTGCAGCATCTACGCCTCGGCGGTGCGCCGCATGCTGCCGCACGCGACACTCACCGTGGACCTGTTCCACGTCGTGCAGCTGGCGGTCAGGGCCGTCGGGGATGTGCGCCGCCGGGTGGTACGCGCGCGGTACGGGCGCCGCGGCCGGTCCGGCGACCCCGAGTACGGCATCAAGCACCTGCTGGTGCGCAACCTGGAGCACCTGTCCCCGGACCAGTTCACCAAGATCATCGACACCCTGGACCGCGACCGGTACGGGCAGGAGATCGCCGCCGCCTGGATCGCCAAGGAGAAACTGCGTGACGTGCTGAACCTGCGGGCGCGGGTGACCGGCTCGGTCCCGTGCGAGCGCGACATGCGCGGGCGGCTGTTCCTGTTCTATGACTGGTGCGCCCAGCACGATGACATCCCCGAGCTCATCACGCTGGCCAGGACCGTATCCCGGTGGGAAGACGAGATCGTCGCCGCGGTGATCACCGGGATCACGAACGCCACCTCCGAGAGCCTGAACCGGCTCGCCAAGCTCGAGGCCCGCCTAGCCTACGGGTTCCGCAACCCCCTCAACCAGCGCCGCCGGGTGCGCATCGCCTGCACCCGCGGATACCGCCGCTCACACAGCGCAACCCTAAAGCGGACACATGCGGTAACCGGAAGGAAACCCGATCCCGGTTAACTTCGAAGGGCCAGTAATCGGTGAACCGGTGGGCTGCCGCGTTGCGTATCGCGGGCATGGCGGCAATGCCCTCGCCATCGTTGGGTGAGGGCGCGGAATAGCGCGAGACGAGGGTGCGGGCCGGCTGCGGGGGTTACGGGCCTGGACCGCGCCGGGTACCGGCGGGAACGGCGCGGCGGGCGCGTCCTTGGGGTGTCCAGGGCAGGAAGGGTTCCAGTTCCGCTCTTGCGGGCGCGGTGCCGCCGGCCTGGGCGCAGGCGGTCAAGTAGTCCTGGAGCAGGGGGAGGGGTTCCTGGCCGTTCTGGGCGGCGGTGGCGGTGATGGTCCAGACGTCGGCGGCCAGGTCTGCGGCCCACCGGGCGCCGGAGCCGTAGAAGTTCTTGCGGCCGATCACGGAGTTGCGCAGCGCGCGCTCTGCGGTGTTGTTGTCCAGCGGCAGCTGCGGCAGGTCCTGGTGGCGGGCAAGGCCGTCCCATTCGTTGTTGAGGGTGGCGATGACCCTGGCGGCGGCCGGGTGCAGCAGGCCATCTCCGGCCAGTCCGGCCTGCTGGATGCGGGCGGCGTCCAGGCTGGTGAAGGCCCGCTGGTAGCGGGCAAGCGCCTGCTCGTGTGCGCCGGTGCCGGGAATGGTCGCGGCCAGGGCGTGGTGGGCCCGGTACAGCACGGCGATCCGCTCTGTCCACGCCGTGCACCACTGGCCCAGCTCGCCGGGGTGGGCGGCGCCGGCCCGCAGGAAGTACCGGCGGATGTGGGCAAAGCACCAGAGCGCGTCCACGCCGTCGATGCGGGCCAGGGACTGGTAGGCCCTGTGGAAGTCGGAGGAGATGACCAGGCGGCGGCCGACCTCCAGCGCGGTCTGGTGAAGGTCAATGCCCAGCTGGCCGGCGGCCACCTGCGCGGAGCGGGAGGGGTCCATCACGAACACGGTCGTGTCCGCGGTGACGAACACCCAGAGCCACCAGCGGTGGTTCTCCTTGCCCGCGACGTCGTCGAACACCTGCCAGGAGGTCTCGTCGCAATGCGCGTGCCCGGCCAGCCGGCCGCGGGCGGCGATCGCCTGCGCCCACGGCGCCAGCAGCGTGGCGACCTGCCTCAGCTCGCCGGTCAAGGTGCCGGAGGCGATCTCCAGCCCCTCGGCGGCCAGCGCCGCCACGATCCGGTGCACCGGGCGGCCCAGCACGTACTTCTCATGCAGCAGCCGGGCCAGGAACCCCGCAGTGAACAGCCCCTTCGGCACCACCTTGGGCGCCGGCGGCGCGCAGGCCGTCTTCGGCCCGCCGCACGCGCAGCAGCGCCGGTAGCGGCGGCGCCGCAGGAGAATCCGGATCAGTTTGACCCGCCAGTCGATTAGCTCGCTGTCCTCGGTGCCGATGAGCTCGTACCCGGTCCCGCAGCGCGCACAGCACCGCTCCTCCGGTTCCAGGTCGATGACGCGTTCCTCGGTCTCCAGGTGCGCATAACTGCGCCGCCCGTGCCCCGGGGCGCCCGGACGCTGCCCCCGTCTGCGCGCACCATGCGACCTTCCGCCTGCGCCGTCCTCGCCGGCGCCGCCGCCGCGCACGGCCGCAGCGCGCTTTTCGCTGGATGTGCCGAACAGCAGCCCGCTCAGCGTCGTGACCGCCTCCTGCAGCCGGCCCACCTCGGCGGACAGCGCGGCCACCGGGCATTCAGCTCCGAATTTTCCTGCCGCAGCCGCGCGGCCGCCGCCTCAGCCCGCTCGGCCCGGGCACGCCAGCAGGCCAGATCAGCGCTGCCGTCGATCACCTGCGCGGGGGACATGCTTCCCCAACGCACATCACCACAGTCCGACTGTCACGCACCAAACCCGGCGTGTCGCAGATTCCCCCGCATCAGCCTGGCCCATGCGCCGCAGCACGCCCGCCGCCGGCGGGCTCGGCCACCTCGGCAACACGGGTTCACCGATTACTTACGGAGAGACAGAACGTCGGCTGATACACCGAACGCGCCACGTCAGGGCAGGAGGACGGGCCCAATGCCATGTAGATGAACGGATCCGGGATGCCAGGCGCACCGGAGGAAGGCATCTGGGTTTATCTACGGACAGTGACCGTGTCCTTGGCGCATGGCTGATGCCGGATGACGCTCCGCGGGGCGGCCGGTTCCACGGTCCGGCGGGTCAGGGGTTGCGGCTGAGGCTGGGGTGTCAGGCGGCGAGCGGGCGGCAGACAAGGATGCGGGCGGGCGCGGTGCGGGTGGTGATGCCGCGCCCGGCGGCGGGGAACGGCGGCCGGGCCTTGGTCTTGTGATCTCGGTGGCGGCCGCGGTCGACGGCCACGCGCCGCCTGCCCAGGTCGCGCAGGACCGCTTCACGGCTGTCACGGCGGATCGCGCCGGGGAGGCTGGCGGTGGCGGTGCCGTTGCGGGTGGCGGTGATAGCGGCGCGCCGGGCGGCGGTGAAGGAGATCTCCCGGGGGTGGACGGGCTGCCCGGCGCGGCGTCCCTTGCCGGCCGGGGCGGCCCCTCGCGCGGCGGCACGGGCGGTGGCGCGGACCAGTTCGCAGGCGGTGATCCAGGCGGCGTGCTCGGCGCGGATCATGTCCGGGGAGCCGGAGCGGAAGATCGGCCCGGTCGAGGGCCCGGCGCCGCGGATCGCGGACTTGACCTCGCGCAGGGCGGTCTCCGATCCGTCCCACCGCCACCGGTAGGCGGCGGCGAGGACGTCCGCGGGGTAGGCCCGCCAGTCGTGCAGGTCGGTGATCAGGCAGAACATCTCCGGGACGTCCTGGCCATCGACCTCGACGTGGTACTCGATCACCCGCATCCGGATCGTCAGGCCGCCGCCGCTGACGTCGGCCAGGTAGGACCCGTCGGGCAGGAAGTCCCCGATCTTCGTG
>JASHYW010000471.1 GCA_030042885.1 Streptosporangiaceae bacterium
TTGCGTTGTCACGCCGCGTGGCTGGCGCCCTCCGCTGGCAATCATGGAAGAGCAGATCGGCGGCAAAGCGGCCCGATTGACCTTCCCTATTTCTCCCGGCCCTGACGGCCGGGATTCGTGGGGACCTTCTGTTGACACACTATGCCGACCGTCTTTACCATCAGCCTAAATCACATTATGCACATTATGTTCGCATCCTGAACACAGGACTCGTGAGCGTGTAACAGAACGAACACCGCGGCATCCGGATTCATAGCGGCCCACCGCTTCGCGCACCGCCGGGAGCAGACATGGACTTCAGCCGCAGGGACTTCCTCAAGGCCGGCCTGGCCGGCTCGCTGGCCGTAGGAACTGGCGGGCTGCTCAGCGCGTGCGGAACCGGTAACACGATCAAGGCCTTCACCACCTCGAACGTGGGCAAGCCACGGTACGGCGGCACGCTGCGGGCCGGCCTCACGGGCGGATCAACCGCCGACACGCTGGACCCGCTCAGCGCCGTCACCAACGTGGACTTCTCCAGGATCGACAACCTGTACGAGCCCCTGATCGGGCTCACGCCGGACGCGCAGCCGGTGTACGTGCTCGCGGATGAGATCACGGCCAACGCCAAGGCCACCGAGTGGACGATCCGGGTCAAGCAGGGCATCACCTTCCACAACGGCAAGGAACTGACCGCCGACGACGTCATCTACACGTTCGCGGCGATTCTCAACCCGAAGGCGCCGGGTTCCGCCGCGGCCGGCCTGGCCTCCATCGACGCGAAGGGAATGACCAAGCTCGACGCGTACACGGTGCGGATCCCCTGCAGCACGCCGTTCGCCACCATGGGCCAGGCCCTGGCCATACCTGGCTACTCGGACATCATCCCGGTCGGCTACAACCCGGCGGCCCCGGTCGGCACCGGCCCGTTTAGGCTGAAGAGCTTCACCCCAGGCACGCAGTCGACCTTCGTCCGCTACGACGGCTACTGGCAGTCCGGGCTGCCTTACCTGGACGAGGTCGTCATCACCGACTACGCCGACCAGACCAGCCAGGTGAACGCCCTGCTGGCCGGGCAGGTCGACGTGGTCAACCTGCTGTCGGAGGACGTGATCTCCGAGGTCCAGGGCGAGGGCAAGAATATCCTGCTCTCGCCGGGCGGCGGCTGGAACCCCTTCACCATGCGGGTGGACACGGCGCCGTTCAGCGATGTGCGCGTCCGCCAGGCCATGCGGCTGGTCGTCGACCGCCAGCAGATGCTCGACCTGGTCTTCGGCGGCTTCGGGACGCTGGGCAACGACGTGTTCGGGATCTGGGCCTCGGATTACGACCACAGCCTGCCGCAGCGGCAGCAGGACATCGACCAGGCGAAATTCCTGCTCAAGGCGGCGGGCGCCGAAGGCCTGAACGTCACGCTGGTCACCTCCGACATCGCGCAGGGCACGGTCCTGGCCGCGCAGGTGTTCGCGCAGCAGGCGTCCGAGGCCGGGATCAAGGTGAGCGTGGACGACGTGACCGTCGATGAGTTCTACGGCACCAACTACCTGAAGTGGGTGTTCGCCCAGGACTACTGGTTCTACAACTTCTACCTGCCCCAGGTGTCGCTGGCGACGCTGCCAACCGCCCCGTTCAACGAGACACACTGGAACAACTCCCGGTACAACTCGCTGTACGCCGAGGCCATCGCCACCACTGACACCGCGCTCAGCACCGAGCTCGCGCACGAGATGCAGCAGATCGAGTACAACGAGGGCGGTTACATCATCCCGTTCTTCCCCCCGGTGATCGACGGTTTCGGCACCAACGTCGGCGGGCTGGTCCCGTCCAGGAGCGGCTTGTCGCTGGGCGCCTACGACTTCAAGAATGTGTGGCTATCGTGACGACAACGGTGACTGCGGAGACGGAAAAGGCCCAAGAGCCCAAGCCGCGCAAACCGCATCCCATCCGGGACCTGGTGATCAAGCGGAGCCTGATCGGCATTCTCACCCTCGTGCTGGTGTCGATCCTGGTCTTCGCCGCGACGCAGACGCTGCCCGGCAACGCCGCCAGCGCGGTGCTGCTGAACACGGCGACCCCAGCGCGCCTGCACGCGCTGGAGGTGCAGCTGGGCCTGAACCGGCCGGCGGTCGAGCAATACTGGACCTGGCTCACCGGCGTACTGCACGGTAACTTCGGCAAGTCGCTGGCGAACGGGCAGCCGGTGGGCACGCTCGTCGGCGGGCGGATCCTGAACTCGCTGGTCCTGGTGGTCCTGGCCGGCGCGATCGGCACGCTGATCGGCGTGGGACTCGGCGTGCTGGCCGCGGCGCGCCGGGACAGCGTGTTCGACCACATCCTGTCGGTCTCCTCGCTGGCGGTCACCGCGCTGCCGGAATTCGTCGTGGCCGTGGTCCTGGTCATCTTCTTCGCCGCGGTGGTCGTCCACTGGTTCCCCGCGGTTTCGGTCTTCGTGCCGGGCACCCCGCCGTGGTCGAACCCGAAAGAGCTCGTGCTCCCGGTGGCGACCCTGGTCATCGTGATCGTGCCGTACATATTCCGGATGATGCGGGCGTCGATGATCGACGCGCTGGAAAGCGACTACGTGCAGATGGCACAGCTCAAGGGCGTGCCGAAGTGGCGGGTGCTGCTCTTCCATGCGCTGCCGAACGCCATCGCGCCGACCATCCAGGTCATCGGGCTCAGCTTCCTGTACCTGGCCGGCGGCGTGGTGGTCGTCGAGTACATGTTCAACTACCCGGGACTCGGGCAAGCCCTGGTGTCGTCGGTCTCCAACCGGGACATCCCGCAGATCCAGGCCATCGTGCTGGTCCTCGCGGCCTTCTACATCTTCGTCAACATCCTGACCGATGTCATCTCGCTCGCCGTGAGCCCGCGGCGGCGGCTGCCCAGATCCTGACCTGAGGGAGGTGCCCCATGGCGCGCAGATCCGAGACCATCGCCGTACTCGGCCGCGCGGTGCGCACAACGCAAGGCGCCACCGGGCTGACGATCGCCGGGCTCGTGGTGCTGGTCGCCGCGATCGGCCCGGCCGTCGCACCGTACTCGAGCACCGAGTTCGTGACGGCGCCGTTCGCCCGGGCCTCCAGCGTCGCGTGGCTTGGCGGTGACGTTCTCGGCCGGGACGTGCTGAGCCGGACTCTGGACGGCGGCTGGGAGCTGCTGGTCATGGCGGCCGTCGCGACGGCGCTCGGCGTCATCGTCGGGGCTGCGCTGGGCGTGATGGCGGCCTACTACGGCGGCTGGTGGGACAGCGTGATCATGCGCGCGGTGGACGTGATCCTGGCCTTCCCGCAGCTGGTGTTCGCGCTGCTGCTGGTCAGCATCCTCGGCCCGAAGATCTGGCTGATCGTGCTGGCCGTGGCCATCTCGCACGCGCCGCAGGTGGCCCGGGTGGCCCGCTCGTCGGCGCTGGACATCAGCGAGCGGGACTACGTCAAGGCCATGCAGATCCTCGGCATCCCGGGCCGCCGGATCATCCGCAGGGACGTGCTGCCCAACCTGACCTCGGTGCTCATGGTGGAGATCGGGCTCCGGCTCACCTACTCGATGCTGGTCATCGCCGGGCTGAGCTTCCTCGGGTTCGGCCTGCAGCCGCCCGCGGCCAGCTGGGGGCCGATGATCAACGAGAACCGGGTCGGGCTGATCGCCAACCCGTGGGGGGTGCTCATGCCGGCCATCCTCATCGCGCTGTTCACCATCGGCGTGAACACGTTCACCGACTCGGTGGCACGGGCCTCGCTCGGCGTCGGCGGCCGGGCCACCGAACCGGAGCCCATCCCCCTGGTGGTGAGGGAGGTAGTATGAGCGCCCCGTCCGAAGACATCCCGATGACCGCGACGGTCGAGGGCATCCCGTCGGCCCAGACGGAAGCCGGCTCCGGCACGCCCCGGCTGGCGGTGGAGAACCTGCGGATCGTGATGCCGGCGTCCCGTCGGCGGCCAGAAGCCGACGTGGTCGACCAGGTGTCGTTCACCGTCCTGCCGGGGCACGTACTCGGCCTGGTGGGCGAGTCGGGTTCGGGCAAGACCACGGTCGCGCTCGCCCTGCTCGGCCTGGTGAAGCGGGGCCTGGCCATCGGCGGCGGCAAGGTGCTGATCGACGGCCGGGACATCCTCGCCCTGTCCGAGCACGAGCTGCAGAAACTGCGCGGCAGGACGGTCGCCTACGTCCCGCAGGACCCGGGCAGCGCGCTGAACCCGGTGCTGAAGGTCGGCACCCAGCTGCGCGAGGTGTTCGCCATCCACGGCGGCGATGCCGACCGGCTCACCCAGGTGATGGCCGAGGCGGGCCTGGAGGATCCCGGCCCGATCCTCGGCTCTTACCCGCACCAGATTTCCGGCGGGCAGCAGCAGCGGGTGGCCCTGGCCATGGCCTTCGCCTGCCGGCCCCGGCTGATCGTGCTGGACGAGCCGACCACGGGCCTGGACGTCACCACCCAGCGCCGCGTCCTGGACACGGTGCGTGGGCTGTGCCGTACCTACCAGGTGGCCGCCGTCTACATCAGCCACGACCTCGCCGTGGTGGCCGAGATCGCGGACCATGTCGCGGTGATGTACTCAGGCCGGCTGATCGAGATCGGCGCGGCCAGCGAGCTGTTCAGGGCGCCGGCCCATCCGTACACCCGCGGGCTGATGCGGGCCGTGCCGTCCATGGCGAGCTCTCACGAGCTGCACGGCATGGCCGGCTCTCCGCCGCGCCCGGGCAGCCGCCCGGCCGGCTGCTCGTTCCGGCCCCGCTGCGAGTTCGCGATCGCGGAATGCGAGCTGCGCGAGCCGCAGCCGGTCGTCGTGTCCGACATCGGGCACGCGGCCAGGTGCGTGCGCGCCGCGGAGGTCGCCGCGCTGTCCGGCACCGCCTTGGTCGCCCGGGAACGCGAGGCGCCGCCGACCGCGGAACCGGTGCTTGCCGTCAGTGGGGTGTCGGTCTCCTACACCAACAAGCCGGTGCTGCGGGACGTCAACCTGGACGTGGGGGCCAAGAAGTCGGTCGCGATCGTCGGCACCTCGGGGTCGGGCAAGACCACGCTGGCCCGGTGCGTCGTCGGGCTGCACAAGGACTGGACAGGCACGATCACGTTCGCCGGCCAGCAACTCCCGGCGGGCGTCCGCGGCAGGACGCAAGACCAGCTCCGCAAGATCCAGTTCGTGGCGCAGAACCCGTACGCCTCGCTCAACCCCCGGCAGACCATCGGCCAGATCATCGGGAATCCGCTTTCGCACTTCACCAAGCTCCCCGCCAAGCAGTACGACAAGCGGATCGGCGACGCGCTGACCTCCGTCGCGCTGCGGGAGTCGTTCGCGGCGCGCTACCCCGATGAGCTGTCCGGCGGAGAGAGGCAGCGGGTCGCGCTGGCCCGCGCCTTGGTCGTCGACCCGGAGCTGCTCGTCTGCGACGAGATCACCTCGGCGCTCGACGTGTCGGTGCAGGCCGCGATCGTCGAGCTGCTGCTGCGGCTGCAGGCCGAGCGCGGGCTCTCGCTGATGTTCATCACCCACAACCTGCCCCTGGTGCGGAGCATCGCGGACGACGTGACGGTGATCAGCGCCGGCCAGGTCTGCGAGCGCGGCCCGGTCACGCAGGTGCTGACGAGACCCCAGGAGGCCTACACCCGCCAGCTCATCGCCGACGTGCCCGGGTTCGAGCACGCCGGGTGAGTTCCGGGGGGCTCTATACCGGCGGCCGGGTCGTGCCGCCGGAGTGGATCGACTACAACGGCCACATGATGGACGCCTATTACTTCATGGCGTTCACCGAGGCGACCGAGGCGTTCCTGGACCACGTCGGCCTGGGTGCCGCCTACCGGGCCCGGACCGGCAGCGGCATCTACACCGCGGAAAGCCACCTGTGCTTCCTGTCCTCTGCCACCTTGGGCGCCACGCTGGCGTATCACACCCAGCTGCTCGGCCACGACGCCAAGCGGCTGCACGTGTTTCACCGGATGACCCGCGCGGCGAGCGTGGCGGCGACCTGTGAGCTGATGTTTCTGCACGTCAGCGGGGACCGGGTGGCGCCGATGCCGCCCGAGGCGGCCGCCGCGGTGGCCGCGCTGGCCGCCGATCACGCCGCGCTCCCCCGCCCGGATCAAGCCGGGCGTCGCATCGCCCTGCCGCAGCGGGTCTGAGACGGCCTCACCAGGGTCGCCGGTCCGGCGCCCGACCGGAAGCTCATCTCCTCCAGGCGGGCGTACAGCAGCGCCCTGAGCCTGCTCGCCCCGCCGGTCCCCTGGCTCACGACACAGCACGATACAGGGACATTAGAGGGATCAGTGGGACGCCGAAGAACGGAAGCGACGGTAGCTTGCTTCGGCTAGCTGGCTTGCCCCCACGACGGCCTCGTCATTTTCTCCCGAACGGTCCGGCGTGCGCGCCCATGTCCTCATGCCGGTGGCCGCCGCGGCGATCTGCGCGGCCCCGCAGGCGGTGAGCCATCCGGGGCCGGCCGGGTAGAGCGGCACCGCCAGCACGTCGGCCAGCAATTGGCGCCAGGCCGGATGCCGGGTGCCGCCCCCGGCCAGCCGGATCTTGGCCGGGGCGCAGCCCGCGGCCCGCATATCGTCGAGCTTGCCGCGGAGAAGGAACCCCACCCCCTCCAGTGCGGCGCGCATCAGGTCGTCCCGTTCATGGGCCAGGGTCAGGCCGATCCAGGCGCCGCCGGAGCCGCGGTCATCCCAGCGCTCGCCGGCCAGCTGAGGTAGGAAGACCGGGGTGTCCGCCTGCCAGGGGCGCGCGGAGGTGCCGTACAGCTCGTCCCAGCTGGCACCGAGCGTCCGCCGTACCCAGTCGAGCGTCACGCCCACGTTCTGGGCTCCGGCCAACCGGTAGGTCCCGCCGTCCACGGAACGGAACAGGTTCGTGGTACCGCTGAGATCAGCTCCCCCGCCGCCCGGGCTACCCGGATCCGGATAGTCCGAAAATGGAATATCCGGCTTCGGAGGAGGGGACGAGACGATCAGCTGGCCCCCGGTGCCTAGCGTCAGCAAGCCCCACCGGCCCGCAGCGGAGAGGCCGGCGCCGGTAGGGGCGGCGGCGGGGAGCTGGGCAGCCAGCAGTGACGCGGCGGTGTCGGCGGCGCCGGTGGCTACCGGAAGGCCCGGGCGGAGGCCTAGCTGCTCGGCCGCGGCGGGCAGCAGGGTGCCAGCGATCTCAGCGGGCGGCCGGATCTCGGGAAGGAGGTCAGTGCGCAGGCCAAGGGCCTGGGCGACATCGGTGGCCCAGGCGCCGCGAGCCAGGTCGAACAGGAGCGTGCCGGAGGCATCGGTCGGGTCGGTGGCTACCTGGCCGGTCAGCCGCAGGCGAAGCCAGTCCTTCGGCTGGAGCATCCAGCGGGCCCGCCGGTAAGCGTCGGGCTCATACCGGGACATCCAGAGCAGCAGCGGGCCGGCCATGCCAGCCGACGGGGCGTTGCCCAGCCGGGCCCGTAGACCGGCGGGCAGCCGCTGGTAGTCGGCCACTTCGGCTGAAGCCCGGCGGTCGAGCCAGATGACCGGGGGGCGAAGCAGGCCGGACCGTTCGGCCCAAAGAATCAAGCCATGCATCTGGCCGACGATGGCCAGTCCCACGACCTCAGCCGGGACGGGACCTACCGCCGAACGGACCGCGGTGCGCGTGGCCTGCCACCACTGCTCGGCATCGGCCTCGGCCCAGCCGGCCCGGGGCGTGCTGACCTGGTAGCCAGCCAGGCCCTGGCCGAGGACACGGCCGTCGCGGGCGCACAGCAGCGCCTTGACCTGGCTGGTGCCCAGATCGAGCCCGAGCACCGCGGGCGGGCGGGCGTCCATGCGCTACCTCCGGAACCATCATGCCGGCCCGGATGACGGGAGTCCACGCCCGGTCACATCACCACGAACGCCGTCTTATGGATGGACAGCGGCGTTACAGGGCGACGTCCAGCATCATGGGCGCGGTCGGCTCGCTGCTGCCGCCGGCGGGCTCAGCGGTGAGGGCGAGACGGTCTCCCCGGCGCAGGCCGGAAGCGATGACCGGGCCGGTCATGCCGTGGCTGGCCACAGGCAGCATGCCCACCGGCCGGGTCCCGGCCGGGCCGATCAGCCACAGCTCGTAGCCGCGGGAGGCGGGCAGCGCGCGCAGGCCCGCGGCGGTGAACACCAGGGCGTTCCGGGAGTGGGACATCACGATGGTGGCGGTTCCGCCGCCGGCCACCGGGCCGGTCATCATCCGGGCGTCATGCGCGGTCAGCACGGCGGCGATCTGCTGGCTGCTGGCCTGGGCCTGGCTCAGCTGCTGCCGGATGCTGCCGTTGGAGACCCCGAACGCGACGGCGATCGCGAGTACGGCCACCGCGGCTGCCGCGGCCGCCGCCATGGCCAGGCGGCCCGGCCAGGCCAGC
>JASHYW010000472.1 GCA_030042885.1 Streptosporangiaceae bacterium
GGTCATCCCGGTCGGGTTCTTCAGTGTCCGAGAGGCCCTGAACGGCCTGACGGAACGGCTCAGCGTGAATCCGGTCCAGCGCCAGGGGGCCATCGACCTCGTCGAAACCCTCGGTCACGAGCCGCTGGCGCTCGCGCAGGCTGCCTCGGTGGTCGCGAGCTCCAATCTGACCTGCCGGGATTACCGGGACTTTTTCATCAGCAGACGGGAGCAGATCTGGACCGGAGCCAACGAGATGCCGTCGGCGGCCATGGTGACCTGGATGCTCTCCCTCGAGCGCGCCGAATCGCTGCTGCCGGATGCGTCAGTACGGCTCATGCTGGTCCTCCTGGCGCTTCTCGACGGTCACGGGATTCCGGGGGTGATCTTTGGCACTCGGCCTGTGGCTGAGTATCTGGGCCGAGGCGCTACTTCGCTCGCCACCGCAGCCGACCCGAAGTCGGCCTGGGATGCGCTGCTAGCCATCGAGCGAGTCGGCTTGATCAGCGTCAACCGGGACGTCACACCGCCGACCGTGGTGATGAGCTCGGCGGTCCAGACGGCTATCAGGCTGGCGGCACCTGCCCAGGTCCAGGAGCCCGCTGCGCGGGCGGCTGCGAATGCGCTGCTCGAAGCATGGCCGGCCGACGAGCCCCAGCCGTGGGTGGCCGCCAGCCTGAGGGCGAACGCGGCCAGCGTGCAAGGCTCGGCCGCCGATGTGCTCTGGGCTGACGGGTGCCATCCACTGCTAGTGCGTGTGGGCTGGAGCCTGGACCAAGCCCGCATGGTCGGCTCGGCCGTCGAATACTGGCAGGACCTCGCGGCGCGCTGCGACACCAAGCTGCCCCCTGGCCACCCGGACGCCCTCGTGGTGGCGGCCCAGCTTGCTGCGGCGTACCTGAAGGCCGGGCAGGCGGGCGAGGCCGTTCAGTGGTATCAGCGAGTGCTGGCCGAGCGGACCCGTGAGCTGGCGCCTGGGCACCCCGCCATCGTGGCGACTCGCGTCAGCCTGGCCCGGGCCCTCATCATGGCCGGCGAGCCCGGGGACGCGGTGGCGGTCTTGCAGCGCGCTGTCGGCGAGTGCGAGCAATTCCGTGGCGCCGCTCATCCGGATACCCTCAACGCGAGGGATGAGCTCGCCGCCGCTTATCAGGCCGCGGGCGATTTCGCGGTGGCGACTAGGCTGAGCGCGCGCAGCCTGGCGGATCACGATCGGCTCCAAGGGCCGCGTGATGCGCAGACCATGGCCACCAAGGACCGGCTCGCAGCGGCTTACCTGGCCGAAGGCAAGATCAAGGAAGCCATCGCGCAGTACAAGCAGGTGCTGTCTGACCGCCAGAAGGTGCTGGGGCGGGGTCATCCGGATACGATCGCCACCGCCGCGAGCCTGTCCGCCGTCTATCAGGCGGCGGGACGGATGCCGGCCGCGATGCAGCTCGCCGAGCAGTGCTGCGCGGATTCGGAGCGGGTCCTCGGTCCCGACCATGCGGACACGCTGGTTCGCCTGACGAACCTGGCTCACCTGTACTACGCCGTGGGGCGGGTGGGAGACGCGGTGGCGCTACTCCGCGAGACCGCCGTCCGCTGTGAGCGGACCCTGCCGCCGGGGCACGCGCTGACGCAGACCATCCGCCAGAGCCTGGCGAACATCGGGGAAGGCTGAGGCCCGCGATGCCCGCCGGGCCTCGCCACGGTCTGCCTGGCCGAAGGTCACAGCAGGAAATTTCTGCCTTTTATCGCCTGCTGAGGGAATTGACCGTTACTATCTCGCAAGTGGCTATCCTGTGTCGGCCTGCCTCGAGACTGTCGAGCGGCGGAGCCGAGCCAGGCCGGGGGGGCGGCGCATACGCGCATTCCTCCCGGGTGTTGAACGAGGCTTTCGGCTGTCCGCCACCACTCCATCGTCGGCAGCAGGATAGGAGACCTTGATGACGGTTGACTCCCCGGCTCCTTTGACGAGAACCGGATCCGTCCCCGAGACCAGGCTCGAGCCTAATGCGATCGGGGTGGCGCAGGACACCGTCATCGGGATGGCCACGGCTGCGCCTGCCGCATCGGCCGGGCTGATCCTGGCCGGGCTAGCCGCGGCGACCGCGTACGCCAGCGGGCCAGCCCTCGTCCTCATGGCGCTGCCGATGATCGTGATCGCCAACTGCTACCGACGCCTGAATCTGTGGAATGCCAACTGCGGCGCGGCCTTCGAATGGGTCGGCCGCGCGATCAACCCGTACCTCGGCTTCATAGTCGGCTGGCTCATGATCATGGGCGGCATCATCGGAACGGTTAGCACCACGGTGGTCCTCGGGCCTTCGGTGCTCGCCGTCTTCGGCGCAACCTCCTCCGCCATCCCGCCGAACATGGCCATTGACACCGCGGTGATCGTCGGCATGCTCGTGATCGCGATCGTCGGCATCCGGATCACCGCCCGTACCCAGGTGGGCATGGGGCTGGTCGAGTACACGATCCTCGTCGGCTTCGGCATCGTCGGCCTGGTGGCGGTCATCAGTCACCGGCACGGGACCTTCCCCATTTCCAAGGGCTGGTTCAGCCTCAGCGGGATCGGTGGTCACGGCAGCCTCGCTGCGGGCTTCCTGGTCGCATTGTTCGCCTATACCGGCTGGGACGGCACCGTCTACGTCAACGAAGAGGTCAGGCACCGGCGCGCCAACCCCGGCAAGGCGGCCATGATGGCGGTCGCTTTCATGGTCGTCATTTATACCCTGGCGCAGGTGGGCCTGCAGGGCGTGGTGTCGCCCGCGAAGCTCCAGGCCAACTCCGCCTCCGCCCTGGTCTATGTGGCCCAGGCGCTGGGCGGCGGCAGCTGGGCCAAGGTCATGGCGTTCGGCCTCGCGCTGTCGGTGATCGCCACCACCGGCGTCGGCATCGTGCTCGGCGCCCGGGTCATCTACGGCATGGCCAGCCACCGGGTGCTGCCGCCGGTCCTCGGCAACGTGAACCGCCGGTTCGCCACCCCGGTCGTCGCGAGCCTGGTGGTCGGCCTGACCCTGCTCGGGCTCACCTGGCTGTACCTGCTGTCTACCTCGCTGGCGAACGCCTTCAACGACCTGATCGACGTGACCAGCTTGCTCTACGCCGCCTTCTACATCCTCACCGCGCTCGCCGCCATCAGCTACTACTGGCGCCGTGTCTTTGGCAATGTCCTGGACGCGGTGATCATCGGCCTGCTGCCGCTGGCCGCCGCCGGGTTCCTCGGCTGGATCCTGGTCAAGTCGATCATGGCCGCCCCGGCGGCGCAGATCTGGTCGCTGGTCGCCATCGTCGGCGTCGGGGTGATCCTCATGCTCGTTGCACGCATCGTGCTTCGGCCGCAGTTCTTCCACCTCCGCCGGGAGACCGAAGGCCCGCTACGCTAGCCCCGAGATCGACCAAGAGCTGGG
>JASHYW010000473.1 GCA_030042885.1 Streptosporangiaceae bacterium
GGGGCGGGTTCTACCGGATCGCGCCGGACCGGGACGACTACGTGAGCAGGCAGCTGTATCTTCCGGACACCGCGATCCTGGTCACCCGGTTCATGACCCCCGATGGCGTCGGCGAGGTACACGACTTCATGCCGGTCGCCGGGGGCACCGCTACCGACCGGCACCGGCTGGTCCGGAACATCCGCGTGGTCCGCGGCGTCATGCGGTTCGCGATCGAGATCCAGCCGCGCTTCGGCTACGGCCGCACGCCGCACAAGCTGGACATCACCGAGCATGGGGCGGTGTTCGCCTCCGGCGGCCTGGAGCTGACAATGCACGGGATCGCGCCTGCGGGGACCTCCGTCAAGGACACCGGGATCACGCCGGAGCATGTGGGGGACGGGCTGCGGTGGACGCGCACCCTGCGCGAGGGCGAGATCGGCGGTGTCGTGCTGGAGTCGATGGGGGGCACCCCGCGGTTTGTCTCGCCCGAGGAGGCTCAGCAGCTGGCCGACGACACCGCGCGGTTCTGGCGCTCCTGGCTGCACCGGTCCACATACACCGGCCGGTGGCGGGAGATGGTGGCCCGCTCGGCCATGACGCTCAAGCTGATGACCTATGCGCCCACCGGAGCGCTGGTCGCCGCGCCCACGACCGGGCTGCCCGAGCAGGCCGGCGGCGAGCGGAACTGGGATTACCGCTACACCTGGATCCGGGACGGTTCCTTCTCCATCTATGCGCTGCTGGGCCTGGGCTATGTGGAGGAGGCGGCCGCGTTCGGCGGCTGGCTCCGGGACCGGGCGCAAGAGCAGGCCGGGAACGCCTCCGGGCCGCTGAAGATCATGTACCGGGTGGACGGCACGTCGGACCTGACCGAGGAGACCCTGGACCACTGGGAAGGCTGGCGCGGCTCCCGGCCGGTGCGGATCGGGAACGGGGCCGCCGACCAGCTGCAGCTGGACATCTACGGCGAGGCCGCAGATGCCATCTTCCTGGCCGATGCCCGCGGCATCGAGCCGGCCGTGCAGGGCTGGACGGCGCTGACTGGAATCATCGACTGGCTGTGCGAGCACTGGGACCAGCCCGATGAGGGCATCTGGGAGACCCGCGGCGGCCGGCAGAACTTCACCTACGGCCGGTTCCAGGCCTGGATCGCGCTGGACCGCGCGATCCGGCTGGCGATCCGCCACGGCCGGCCGGCCAACATTACCCGGTGGATGACCGAACGCGATGCCATCTACCATCAGATCCTCCAGCGCGGCTGGAATCCCAAGATCGGCGCGTTCACCCAGCACTACGGCACCGAGGTGCTCGACTCCTCCCTGCTGCTGATGCCGTTGCAGGGCTTCATCGCCCCCCGGGACCCGATGTGGCTGTCGACGTTGCAGGCGATGGACCGCGAGCTGGTGTCCGACAGCCTGGTCTACCGGTACAACCCGGCCGCCTCCCCCGACGGGCTCAGGGGCGACGAAGGCACCTTCACCTTGTGCACGTTCTGGTACGTCGACGCGCTGGCCCGCGCCGGGCGGCTGGAGGAGGCCAGGCTGACGTTCGAGAAGATGTTCACCTACGCCAACCACCTGGGCCTGTACTCCGAGGAGATCGGCGCCACCGGCGAGCAGCTGGGCAACTTCCCGCAGGCCTTCAGCCACCTGTCGCTGATCAGCGCCGCGATCAACCTTGACCGCCAGCTCAACCTGGGCCCGGGCTCGGTCGGGCTGGCCCCCAACGGGTCGTGAGCCTTCCCCGTTCACGTGCTGGCCATCAACGCGATGGGCCTGCGCCTGCTGGATTACCTGCACCCCGAAGATCTCCTGGCCGTGTGCGAGCACCTGCGGCGCTAGTCGTTCCTGTGCGTGATCGCGCCGCTACGGTTTACCGCCGGGACCGGCTCACCGGTCAATCCGATCGCGATCTTCTGAAGAGGCCTGGCCTGTTACCCGTTCACCCGTCCTGCGGCCGGGGGCTCAGCAGGACCACCATGGAGCGCGGTCCGACCGTGATGCTGTCTCCGGCCGTGCGGTCAGTGGCTGCCGTTCCCTCCCGGGCCGCAGGATCATACGTGTCGACCTCGACCCGCCACGCCGCCTGCGGGCGGGTGGCCGGGAGCACGAAGTCGAGCGGCTCCCACCAGGAGTTCACCAGGACCAGGAAGTCGTCGTCGACCAGGAATGTCCCGTCGGCGGCCCGGTCCGGGTCGTCGGAGCCGTCCAGGTAGATGGCGATGGCCCGGGCGTTCGGGTCGGCCCAGTCTCCGCCGTCCATCGGCGTGCCCGCCGGGGTGAACCACTCCAGCTCCGAGGCCTCGGCGCCGGCCAGGAAGCGGCGGCGGCGAAAGACCGGGTGGGCGAGCCGGAACGCGATCAGGTTCGTGGTGAACTCCAGCAGCGCGGTGTCGGCGTTGGCCCAGTCGAACCAGGTGATCTCGTTGTCCTGGCAGTAGGCGTTGTTGTTGCCCTGCTGGCTGCGGCCCAGCTCGTCGCCGCCGAGCAGCAGCGGCACCCCGAACGAGCACATCAGCGTGGTCAGCATGGCCCGGGACTGGCGGGCCCGCAGGACCAGGATGCCGGGATCAGCAGTCGGGCCCTCCGCGCCGCAGTTCCAGGACCGGTTGTCGCTGGTTCCGTCGCGGTTGTCCTCGCCGTTGGCCTCGTTGTGCTTGCCGTCGTATGAGACCAGGTCGCGCAGGGTGAACCCGTCGTGCACGGTGATCAGGTTGACCGAGGCGGTGGGCCGCCGCCCGGTCGTGCCGTACAGGTCCGCCGAGCCGGCGAAGCGGGTGGCGAACTCGCCGATCCCGATCGGGGTGCTGCGCCAGAAGTCGCGCATGCTGTCGCGGTACTTGCCGTTCCACTCCCGCCACAGCGGCGGGAACCGGCCCAGGTCGTAGCTGTCCATCTGGCCCACGTCCCACGGCTCGGCGACCAGCTTGACCCGGGAGACCACCGGGTCCTGCGAGACCATGTCCAGGAACGCCGAGACTTTGTCATAGCCGCCCTCCTGCCGGGCCAGCGTCGGGGCCAGATCGAACCGGAACCCGTCGGCGTGCATCTCGGTGATCCAGTACCGCAGCGAGTCCAGCATCAGCTGCAGCGTGATCGGGTCGCCGGCGTTGAGGGAGTTGCCGCAGCCGGTCGTGTCGATGTAGACGCCGGGGTGGCCCGGCTCGGTCCGGTAGTAGGCCAGGTTGTCGAGGCCGCGGAAGCACAGCGCGGGGCCGTCCGGGCCGGC
>JASHYW010000474.1 GCA_030042885.1 Streptosporangiaceae bacterium
CACTGGCTGAACGATCCTCGGACGGCACGTAACTTACCGGTAACTCGGGCGGAGAGGGAGATGACCCCGACAACTTCGACCGAAATGAGACAAAAGCTGCCGCTGGGTGCCGACGCAGACGGGAGGTCCGCGATACCGCGGCAGTACAGGGTGACCCCGCACGGGGAACTGCCCGGTCCTCCACCCCAACCGGAGCATCCGGGCTGGCCGACCTGAGGTGGATGCAGGCCTGGAACCTGCCGCCGCTGCCGAACGCGTCGCCGCAGCCCGCGAAGGTCACCGTGACCGTCATCGTCAGGTACCGAACCAGGCTCGGCACAACCACACGAAGGGGCCAACGATGTGGTTATAACAACACCGTTGGGCCATCGATGTGGTTGCGCGAGCGGCTAGCCGACGTAGAAGAGGCCAAGGCCGAGGGCTACGCAGATGCCGGCGATGATCCAGAAGCGCACGACGATCGTGGTCTCGGCCCAGCCAACCAGCTCGAAGTGGTGCTGCAGCGGCGCCATGCGGAACACCCGCTTGCCGGTCAGCTTGAACGAGCCGACCTGGATCACCACCGAGAGCGTGATGATCACGAACAGCCCGCCCAGCAGGAGCAGCAGCAGCTCGGTCCGGGTGGTGATGGCCAGGCCGGCCAGCACGCCGCCCAGGGCCAGCGATCCGGTGTCGCCCATGAAGATCTTGGCGGGCGGCGCGTTCCACCACAGGAACCCGGCACAGGAGCCCATGACGGTGGCGGCGACGATGGCCAGATCCTGCGGGTCGCGGACGTCGTAGCAGGCCGGGGCGAGGAAGACCGTGCAGTCGTTGCGGAGCTGCCAGATCCCGATGATCATGTAGGCGGCGAGAACCAGGATGGCCGCGCCGGTGGCCAGGCCGTCCAATCCGTCGGTCAGGTTCACGCCGTTGGAGGCTCCCCACACCATGACGATGACCAAGATCACGAACAGCACCGGCCCGATCGACACCCCGAAGTCCGCGTAGAAGGACAGGTGGGTGGAGGCCGGGGTCAGGTCGAACCCGTCGGGGAACCTGATCGCGAGCACCGCGAAGATCCCGCCCACGATGGCCTGGCCGGCCAGCTTGGCGCCGCTGCGCAGGCCCAGGCTGCGCTGCATGTAGAGCTTGATGAAGTCATCGGCGAACCCGACCAGGCCGAGCCCGGTCATCAGGAACAGCACGAGCAGCCCGGACGCGGACATGGCGTCGCCAGTGACCAGGTGCCCGACGAAATAGCCGGCCAGCGACGCGGTAATGATCACGGTCCCGCCCATGGTCGGCGTGCCGCGTTTGGACATGTGCCCGGCCGGACCGTCGGACCTGATCTCCTGGCCGTAGCCGCGCCTGCCGAACGCCCTGATGGCCAGCGGGGTGCCGAACAGCGCGCAGAACATCGAGACGGCCGCGGACAGCAGGATCGTCTTCACCGGCCCGCCTCCCCGGGGGGAACGGGGGGCCGGGGGGGTACGGGGGGGCGGACAGCCCCCCCGTGAGGGGGAGTTCCAGGGGGGTCTCCCCCCTGGATCAACAGTTCAGCCACGCCTTCCATGTGAGCCGCGCGGGAGGCCTTCACCAGGACAACGTCACCGGGTTTCAGCTGGTTCTCGAGGGCGTCGACCGCGGCCGCGCCGTCAGGCACGGCGAGCGCCTCGCCGTGCCAGGACCGCACCTTCCGGGCGCCGGCCAGCAGCGGCTCCGCCTCCGGCCCGACGGCGATCAGCCCGGCCAGTTCGGTCCGCGCGGCGAACGCCCCGACTTCCTCGTGGCTAGCCTGCGAGAGGCCGCCCAGCTCGGCCATGTGGCCGAGGACGGCAAACCCGCGTCCGTCCCGCGCCATGTGGCTCAGCGCTTCGATCGCGGCCCGGACGGACTCCGGGTTCGCGTTATAGGCGTCGTTGATGACCGTCACCCCGTCCGCCCTGTGGTGGACCTCCATCCGCCACCGGCTGCGCGAGACCGCGGCGGAGAGCGTGTCTGCGATATCCGCCAGGCCCAGGCCGAGCTCGCGGGCGAGGGCCGCGGCGGCCAGGGCGTTAGGCACGTTATGCGCGCCGTGCAACTGGAGGGCGACGGGGGCCTGGCCTTCGGGTGTCAGCAAGGTGAAGCTCGGGCGCCCCCGGTCATCGAGCCGTACGTCCGCTGCCCGGATCGACGGTGCGTGAGGCGTGCGCGGGGCGCGGGGCGCAGCGCTGAAGGTGACGATGCGGGCGTGGGTTCGGGCGGCCATGGCCAGGACACGAGGGTCGTCGGCGTTCAGGATGGCCACACCGTCGGCCGGGAGCGCCTCGACGAGCTCCCCCTTGGCCTGGGCCACCCGGTCCAGGCCGCCGAACTCTCCGGCGTGCGCACGTCCCACGTTCAGCACCGCGCCGTAGCGGGGCGGCGCGATGCGGCACAGCTGCGCGATGTGCCCGAGGCCCCGCGCGGAAAGCTCCAGCACCAGGTACCTGGTCGACTGATCTGCGCGCAGCACGGTCAGCGGGAGGCCGAGCTCATTGTTGAACGACCCGGCGGGAGCGATCGTGGGCCCGAGGCGTTCGGCCAGCTGGGCGGCGAGATCCTTGGTCGAGGTCTTCCCCGAGGACCCGGTGATGCCCGCGATACGGACCGCGGGCAGCGCTTCGGTGACGTACCTGGCCAGCGCGGCCAGGGCGGCCTCCACGTCGGCGACCAGGATCGAGGGCACCGGCACCGGCCGGGTCGCGAGCACCGCGACCGCTCCGGCCGCGATGGCGTTCGCGGCGAAGTCGTGCCCGTCCACGCGCTCCCCCGCGACCGCCGCGAACAGGCCGCCGGGACCGGCACGCCGGGAGTCGATGACCACCTCGCCGGTGACCAGGGCGTTCGCCTCCCCGGCGAGCTCACCGCCGGTGATCCGGGCGATCTGCGCGAGTGAGAGCGGGATCACCGGTCCACCGTCCATGGGTCCAGGCCCGCTGGCGGCTGGTCTTTCGCCACCCGCTCCAGGGCCGACGCGGTGACCTGCCGGTCGTCGAACGGCAGCACCAGGCCCGCCACGTACTGCCCGGTCTCATGCCCCTTGCCGGCCACCACGATCACGTCCCCGGGAGCGGCCATCGACACCGCCTGCCAGATCGCGGCCGCCCGGTCCGGTTCGACGATCACCTGGGCCCGTTCGTCCTGCGGCACGCTCAGCACGCCGTCCAGCATCGCCGCCAGTATGGCCAGCGGATCCTCGCTTCGCGGATTGTCGCTGGTGAGAATGGCCACGTCGGCCAGGGACGCGGCGGCGGCGCCCATCATCGGGCGCTTGGCCCGGTCGCGGTCGCCGCCGCAGCCGAGCACGATGATCAGGCTCCCCCTGGTGACCGGCCGCAGCGAGCGCAGCACGGCCTCGACCGCGCCCGGCTTGTGCGAGTAGTCGACGAAGGCGGTGATGTCGAGGCCGGCGGCGGGTACCCGTTCCAGCCGGCCTGGCACGCC
>JASHYW010000475.1 GCA_030042885.1 Streptosporangiaceae bacterium
CCTCTATCTCGCCCTGCAGCTCGGCTCGCGCGGCCACCCGGGCCGGGTTGGTCGCGAACCGGGGATCGTCGGCCAGCTCCGGGCGCCCCAGCACCTGCTCGCAGAGCCGGTGCCACTCACGGTCGTTCTGCACGGCCAGCTGGACCGTGCCGCCTGCGCCGGTCCGGAACGCCCCGTACGGCGCGATCGTCGCGTGGCTGGTGCCGGTCCGCTCCGGAGGAGTACCGGTGTACATGGCGTAGTACACCGGCTGCGCCATCCACTCTGTGAGCGACTCGAACAGTGACACCTGCAGCGCGGCGCCGGCGCCGGTGCGCTCGCGTGCGTAAAGGGCCGCCAGCACCGAGCTGAACGCGTACATGCCGCCGGCGATGTCGGCGACCGAGATGCCCGCCTTGGCCGGGGCATCCGGGCTCCCGGTGACTGACAGCAGCCCCGTCTCGCACTGGATGAGCAGGTCGTAGGCCCGCCGGTGGCCCATCGGTCCGTCCGGCGCGTACCCGGAGATGTCGCACACGATGAGCCGCTGGTCGCGAGCCCGCAGGGTCGCGGCCGACAGGCCCACGCGGGCGGCCGAGCCGGGGGCCAGGTTCTGCACGAAGACGTCCGCGCGGTCGATGAGGCGGGCCAGGATGGACAGGCCCCCAGGGCTCTTGAGATCCAGGCTCAGCGACTGCTTGCCGCGGTTGAGCCAGACGAAGTAACTGGACTGACCCCTGACGGCCGTGTCATAGCTCCTGGCGAAGTCGCCCGCGCCCGGCCGCTCGACCTTGATCACCCGGGCGCCCAGGTCGGCGAGCTGGCGGGTGGCGAACGGCGCGGCGACCGCCTGCTCGGCCGAGACCACCGTGATGCCGGTCAGCGGGAGCTCCGGCGTGCTGCCCGGGGCCCTGGTGCCGGCCTGCGTCCCGTTCAGCGGAACCGGCACGTCACGGCCCCGAGGTCGCCGAAGTCCGCGTGGACCACGTCTCCGGCCTGGACGAACACCGGCCGCGTGAATGACCCGGAGAGGATCAGCTGCCCGGCGGGCAGGAACTCGTCGTACGGCGCGAGCCGGTTGGCGAGCCAGGCCACGCCGTTGGCGGGATGGCCGAGCACGCCCGCTGCTACGCCGGTCTCCTCGATCGCCTCGTTGACGTAGAGCAGGGCGGCGATCCTGCTCAGGTCGCGGGCGTCGGGACGGATGGCGTGCCCGCCGGTCACGATCCCGGCGTCGGCTGCGTTATCGGAGATCGTGTCGACGATGGTACGCAGGTGGCCGGTCTCAGGATCGCTCATCTGCACCCGCGCGTCCAGGATCTCCAGCGCCGGGGTAACCCACCGGGTCGCGTCGAGGACGTCAAGCGCTGTCACCCCGGGCCCCTTCAGCGGCTGACCGAGGACGAAGGCGAGTTCGACCTCGACGCGCGGTCGGATGAACCTCCCGGCCGGCACGGTCCCGCCGTCGTCGAAGAACATGTCATCGAAGATCACGCCGTAATCCGGCTCGGTGATCGACACCGCCTGCTGCATGGCGCGCGAGGTGAGGCCGACCTTCCGCGCCTTGACCATGCGGCCCTCGGCGATCTTGAGCACGACCAGCGCGCGCTGCACCCGGTAGGCGTCCTCCACCGTCATGTCCGGGTACTGGAGGGAAAGCTGGCGGATCGGCTCGCGCGTGCGCTCGGCGGCGAGCAGGCGCCGCGCCGCGTCGGTGACCGCGTCATCGTCCAGCATCGTCACAGAATCCCACGCCGGGCCCTGGACGGCGCGGCCGACCCGGCCGGCCCAGCTATCAGGGTGGTGCCGTCCTCAGTGCAGCTCACCGGGAGTGCCCGGCTCGGTCAGCCAGGGCACTGACAGCATCCGCCAGGGCGGGCCACACGGGCCGGGGCAGGTCGTGACCCATGCGGGGCACCACCATCAGCTCGGCGTCCTTGATGAGCTCGGCGGTGCGTCGGCCCGCCGTGACGTTGATAAGCGGGTCGCTGTCACCGTGGACGACCAACGTCGGGATCCGGATGCCGCGCACGGCCTCGGTGCGGTCGCCCGAAGCCAGGATCGCCATCCATTGCCGCATCACGCCCGCCGGGTCCAGACCCTGGTCCCATGTCTGGCCCGCGACCTCGGCACGCCATTCGTCGTCCGGCGGATAACCGGGCGAGCCGAGGATGCGAGCTATGTCGATCGCCCGCGCGATCGATGCCTCCCGGCTGGTCGCGGGAGGTCGCGTCAGCGCCGCGGCGGCTTCCGGCGTGGGATTGGTCAGTGTGGGCGACGGGGTCGACATGATCGAGGTGAGGCTGAGCACCCGCTTGGGACGACGCACGGCCATCGTCTGCGCGATCATCCCGCCCAGCGATGCGCCCAGGACGTGCGCGGCGGTCAGGCCCAGCGCGTCGAGCAGGCCGAACGCGTCCTCGGCCATGTCGTCGAGGCTGTAGGCGGCGGACGAGACGTCACCGCGGCTGAGGGCACCCCTGATGTCGGGCTGCGGCGCGTCATGCAGATGCGTGGACCGGCCGACATCGCGGTTGTCGAACCGGATCACAAGGAAACCGCGTCCGGCCAGCAGCTCGCACAAATCCGGGTGCCAGACCAGCATCGGCGCGCCGAGACCCATCACCATCAGCAGCGGGCGGCCGCCGCGGTCACCGAATGTCTCGTACGCGATCTGGATACCGTTCGCGTGGACGACTCCCGAGTCCGACGCGCTCATCCGAAGACTCCTCTCATCCGCTCCGAGGACCGACCGTGAACGCGAACCTGGCCAGTACCTCGCGCTCCGCCTCGGTGAGCGGGACCGGACCGACCCCAGGACCGCGCGCGGCCTTCACTATCACGCAGTCGGCGAGGGCCACGCACCCTCCGTCCTGGAAGGCGGCCTGGGCCAGCCCGAAGGACGAGTGGCCGACACGCATCACGGCCGTGGCCACCTCCACCGAGCCGGGATACCGCCCTTCCCGAAGGAACTCCATCGTGATGGTGACGAGCAGCAGGGTGGATCCGCCGAAAATTCCTGATCCAGCGGCCGCCCCGAAGATGCGTTGATGAAGGTCGGAGCGGCCTTCCTCGAACAAGCGGCCGAAGGCGCCGTTGTTGAGATGGCGGTTCGCGTCCATGTCGCCGTACACGGTCCGGTAGCAGAACCGCGCGGGATAGTGGCCGACGTCGAGCCGGGCGGATTGCTCGGCGAGACGGCTCACGAAGGCCTGGCCGAGGTTCGGGCGGGCGCTGGCATAAACGGATTATGGCCGAGAACCCGGCCCGATGCCGCTGACCCGGCCCCCGCAAGGAGCCGAGACCTATCTAGTTACGCTCAGCTGATGTCGCGGAATGGCTTCG
>JASHYW010000476.1 GCA_030042885.1 Streptosporangiaceae bacterium
GGACCGCGGCCGAGATCGAGGCCATGCGGGCGGTCAAGTCCGCCTTCGACCCTGCTGGCCTGCTGAACCCTGGCGTACTCTTCCCTCCCTGATCCTCCTCGCGTGGCACCATGTTCACGTGACCGCGGAGGAAGCGGGGACGATCGGCAGCCGGACCGACGCGATGGCGCGGGCCGTGATCGAGTGCGCGGCCGATGCCATCGTGGTGTTCGGCACCGACCGGACGGTCATGCTGTGGAACCCGGCCGCCGAGCGGATGTTCGGCTGGACCGCGCCCGAGGTTGTCGGCCTTGAGCCGCAGATCATCCCCGAGGAGCTGAAGGCGGAGCACAACGCGGTCCTGGAACGCGTCCGCGGTGGCGGCCAGATCTCGTTCGCGACGCGCAGGATCCGCAAGGACAGCACGGTCATCGACGTGCGGATCGACACCAGCGCGCTGATCGACGGCGCTGGCGAGGTGACCGGCTGGGTCAACGTCTGCCACCAGGCGGGCGAGGACGATGTGGCCCGCCACTACATGGCCGAACGCGCCCGGGTGGTGCGCAGGCTCGGCGACGTGGTGGCCGACATGAACGCGCAGCGGGACCTGGAGTCGGTGCTGGACCGCATCGCGGCCAGCCTGCGCGAGCTGACCAGCGCCGACGCGGGCGGCTTCGTGCTCATCGAGGACGACATGCTACGCCTGGTCAGCACGGCCGGGCTGCCCGCGAGGCTGCGCGGCCGGACCGCGGCGCTGTCCAGGAGCCTGGTCGGTGAGCTGCTGCAGTCAGGCAAGACGGTGATGATGGCAACCGGGGAATCGGGCGGTTTCGATGACCTGATCTGGTCGGCGCTGCCGGGCCTGCACACGATCGCGCTCAGCCTGTCACACGTGGCGGGCAAGCCCTACGGCGCGCTGTACGCGCTGTACAGCCGCCGCACGCTCAGCCACGTCGAGCTGGAACTGCTGGAGCTGCTCGCCGGGCACGCGGGCGTGGCGCTGACCAACGCGATGGCGTTCGAAGAGGTCGTCCGGCAGCGCGCGCACGAGCGGGCGGTCATCGACGGGAGCGCGGACGGCATCGCCGTCCTCGACGAAGCCGGCCTGGTACGGCAGTGGAACCCGGCGGCCCACCGGATCACCGGGATGCCCGCGCAGGAGGCGATCGGCCAACCGCCGCCGTTCCCGCTGCCCGAGCCGGACGCGATGCTCACCTGCAAGCTGCCGAACGGGCGCTGGCTCGACGTCCTGTGCACCGCGCTGGCCGACCGCGGCGAGCTGGTCATCGACTTCCGTGACGTCACCGGGGCCAAGGCGCTAGAAGAGGCAAAGGACTTGTTCCTCGCCACCACCAGTCATGAGCTGCGCACCCCGATCACCGTGGTGCAGGGCTTCGCCAGCACGCTGGCCAGCCGGTGGGATCAGCTGGACGACGCGGAAAGACGCGCCGCGGTGCGGACGATCGCCGAGCGGGCCGGCTCGCTCGGCAGGCTGGTGGAGCAGCTGCTGCTCGGCTCGCGGGCCGGTGCCGACCAGCTTCCGGTCAGCAACGGCCCGTTCGACCTTGGCGCCGTGCTGCGCGGGGCCGCGACCGCCTTCCGGCCTCTGTCGGACAAGCACACGGTCGTCGCCGAAATCCCCGACGACCTGCCGCCCGCCCACGGGGATGCCATGGCCACCGACATCATCGTCGGACAGCTGCTCGAGAACGCCTTCAAATACTCCCCCGACGGCGGCTCCGTCATCGTGCGGGCCCGAGTGGCCAGGGACGGGGAGGTGGCGGGGGGCTGGATCGACGTGACGGTGGAGGACGAGGGCATTGGCGTCGCCGACGGGGATCACGAGCGCATCTTCGACCGGTTCGTCCAGGGCAAGACGGGCGACCGCCGCCGGTTCGGCGGCGTCGGCATCGGCCTGTTCATCGTCCGCCGCCTGGCCGAGGCTCAGCATGCCGAGGTCACGGCGAGCTCGCGCCCGTCCGGGGGCACGATTATTCGGTTGCGCCTGCGGCCCGCCGGCGGCCAGGATCCGGACCCGGCGCGGCCTGATACGTGACTTTCAGGAGTTCGTGTTATTCAGTTTCATGCTGTGGTCCTCGCCGTACCTTACGAGCGGCCGGTTCTGAATAACACTCCTCAGGGGGTGTGGTCGACTTCCTCGGCTGCGCTGCGCTGGCGGGGTTCGCCGCCGGTGGCTTCCAGGTAGGCGTCGACGATCGCGGGCACGTCCTCGCCCTGCATCATGATCTGGCCTTTTTCGAGCCAGATGACCCGGTTGCAGGTCGCCTCGATCTCGGCCAGGTTGTGCGCGACCAGGAACACGGTGCCCGCCTCCTTGCGCAGCTGGACGATCCTCTCGTGGCTCTTGGTCCGGAAGCTGGCGTCCCCGGTGGCCAGCGCCTCGTCGATCATCAGGATCTCGTGGGTCTTGGCCGCGGCGATGGAAAAACGCAGCCGCTGCGCCATGCCGGTGGAGTACGTGCGCATGGGATAGTCGATGAAGCTGCCCACTCCGGAGAAATCCACGACCGACTGATAGCTCTCCTTTGTGGTCTGCGGAGTCATGCCCATGGCCAGGCAGCCGAGCACCACGTTCCGCTCGCCGGTCAGGTCGTCGAGCAGTGCCGCGTTGACGCCGAGCAGGGCGGCCTGCCCACCGGTGTACACGCAGCCCCGCTCGGGCGGCAGCAGGCCGGCGATCGCCTGCAGCAGGGTGGACTTGCCCGACCCGTTCCTGCCGATGATCCCGATGGCGTCGCCGTTGTAGACCACGAACGAGACGCCCCTGATGGCGTGCACCTCCCGGACAGACGGCCGCCGCTGGTGCTTGACCAGCCGCATGAGCGCCGTCGCGGCGGTGCCCTTGTTGCCGCCCGCGCCGAACACGCGGTAGACGATATGCAGGTTATCCACGATCACGGTGGGGTCCGACCCGTTAACCACGGCCATACCTCGTTTGCGCCTGCCAGGAGAAACCGAACCCTGGCAGCGGGGTGAGCACCTTCACCTTGAGACGTTACCTTGCCCGCGGCAGGTAACGGAGCCACCGGGGGTTCTGCTGGGACGCCGTTACCGCTGCGATATCTACGGGGT
>JASHYW010000477.1 GCA_030042885.1 Streptosporangiaceae bacterium
GCCTACAGCTGGACGATGTCGCCGCGCTGGTTCGACGGCCAGGACCACCTGCCGCTGGACACCGGCGGCGGCCCGATCGCGCGGCTGTGGGCGACCGCGCTGGGCGGCCTGGTCGACTGCGGCTACGTGCAGTCCACCGGCCACAGCGTGAAGATCAACCTGCCGAAAACCGTGTCCCGGCCCGAGGTCACCTTCGAGTGGAAGATCCCGGTGGACAAGCAGGGCCGGCCGCTGTCCAATGCCATCGAGCGGGACCGGGCCAGGACCTACTTCCAGGCCTACGCCGTGGCGCTCGGGCTGTACTTCGTCGAGCAGGCGCTGGCCGAGATCCGGGCCGGGCGGACCAAGACGTGGGAGTCGTTCACCGTGCCGCAGGACGCGTACAGCTGCGGCTTCACCGAGGCGGTCCGCGGGGTGCTGTCGCACCACATGGTGATCAGGGACGGGAAGATCGCGAACTACCACCCGTACCCGCCCACGCCGTGGAACGGCAGCGTCCGCGACGTCTACGGCACGCCCGGGCCGTACGAGGACGCGGTGCAGAACACGCCGATCTTCGAGGAGAACCCGCCGGAGAACTTCAAGGGCATCGACATCATGCGCGCCGTACGCAGCTTCGACCCGTGCCTGCCCTGCGGCGTGCACATGTACCTGGGCGGCGGCCGGGTCGTGAAGACCGCGCACTCACCGACGGGAGTGACGCTGGCAATCTAGGCCCGCTGACACCACCCACAAGAGGGAGTTCCGATGGCCGCAGGCCATGACGCGCAGCGGGCCGGCGAGCGGGTCGAGGCGCTGCTCGCCGAGCTGAGATCGCACGCCGGCCCGCAGGTCGCCGCCACCGCCGAAGAGCTGGTGAGCTGCCTGGTCGAGCTGTACGGCGCCGGGCTGGGCGAGATCGTCCAGATCATCGGCGAGGACCCCGAGGCCGGTCCGCGGCTGATGGCCGCCCTGGTCGCCGACCCGCTGGTGGAGAGCCTGCTGCTGCTGCATGACCTGCACCCGCTCGACGTCGGGACCCGGGTCCGGCAGGCGATCGAGGCGGTCAGGCCGAAGCTCGGCTCGCACGCGGGCCAGGTGGAGTTCGCCGGCGTAGACGACCGGGGGGTGATCCTGCTGCGCCTGGAGCGGAGCGGCCATGGCTGTCAGTCGTCCTCGGCTACCGTCCAGGCGGCCATCGAGCAGTCGGTCGCGGCGGCGGCGCCGGAGGCGGCCGGCGTCGAGATCGACGTCGTCACCGTGGCCGCGGAGCTGCCGCTGCTGCAGATCACCCGCGGCCCTACGGCGGTCCGGGGGGCCCGGTGACGACCTCAAGGGGGGCCGAGGGGGTCTGGCCAGGGGGGTCTGGGGGGATGGCATCCCCCCAGGAGCGGGGGGATCCCGGGGAGTCGTCCCCCCGGGGCCAGCACAGTCCCCCCGGGCCAGCACCGACCGGCCTGCGCCGCTTCGTCAAGCGGCCCGCGGGTGCCGCGGCGCCTGCCGCGCCTGGCGTTCCCGCGGCCCTAGGGATCCGTGCGGGCCGCGACGCCGACGCGGCCCGCACGGACGCCGGGCGCTGCGAGATGTGCCGGCAGGTGCTCAAGGGCCGGCACGGGCACCTGGCCGACACCGAGAAGCGCTCGCTGACCTGCGCCTGCCGCGCCTGCTATCTCCTGTTCACCCATGAAGGAGCGGCCGGCGGGCGGTACCGGGCGGTGCCCGAACGGGTCTGCTACGACCCGGCCCGGCCGCTGACCGAGGCGGACTGGAACGAGCTCCAGATCCCGGTCGCGATGGCCTTCTTCTTCTGCAACTCGGCGCTGGGCCGCGTGGTCGCGGGCTACCCGAGCCCGGGCGGCGCGACCGAGTGCGAGCTCGACCTGGCGGCGTGGGACCGGCTCGCCGCCGCGTACCCGCTGCTCGCGGCGCTGGCCCCCGACGTCGAAGCGATCTTCGTGAACCGTAGTGCCGGCCAGGGGGGGACGTTCCCCCCCGCGTCCTCCCCTGGCCTCCCGCAAACCTCTCCAAGCTACGAGATGTTCCTGATCCCGATCGACGAGTGCTACTCGCTGGCCGGCGAGCTGCGGCTGCGCTGGCAGGGATTCGACGGCGGCGCGGAAGCCCGCGCCGCGCTCGCCGCGTTCCTGGACAGCCTGCGGCGGCGCGCGCTAGTCCTGGAAGGCAGCTGAGATGGCGGACCTGATCTTCGGCTGCACGGGCGCGACCGCGGAGCGGTACGCCGCCACCCCCACGGTGACGTTCTCGCTGACGATCACCGAGCGGTCCGGCGTGCGGGTGCACGCCATCGCGCTGCGCTGCCAGATCCGCATCGAGCCGCACCGGCGCCGGTACTCCGCGGCCGAGGCGCAGCGGCTGCACGACCTGTTCGGGGACCCCTCGCGGTGGGCCGAGACGGTCAAGCCGATCCAGCTCGCGACGGTCACCACCATGGTCCCCACGTTCACCGGGGTGACCGAGACCGACCTGCCGGTGCCGTGCACCTACGACCTGGAGGTGGCGTCGGCCCGTTACCTGCAGGGCCTGGACGACGGCACGATCCCGCTGCTCCTGCTGTTCAGCGGCACCGTGTTCGTGGCCACCGGCGAGGGCTTCTCGGTCGAGCTGGTGCCGTGGAGCGCCGAAGCCTCCCACCGGATGCCGGTCAGCGTCTGGCACGACCTGGTGGATATGCACTTCCCCGGCCGCGCCTGGCTGCCCTGCGGCCGCGAGACCCTGGACGCGCTGTCCGCGTTCAAGGCGAAGCACGCCCTGCCGACCTGGGACGCCACCCTGACTGCCCTGCTGGCGGAGGCCGCGCCGGCCGGCGCAGGCGAGCCAGCGCGGGACGCCAGCGATCCGGAGGACCCGGCGGAGGCGAGGCAGCCGTGAACCTCGACGCGGTCCGCAGCATCGCCGACGCGGTCCTGTACGAGGGCTACATCCTGTACCCGTACCGCGCCTCGGCCCAGAAGAACCGCAGCCGCTGGCAGTTCGGCGTGGTCATGGCGCCCGGGTACGCCGCCGCCGACCCTTCCGAACGCAGCTTTACGCAGACCGAGTGCGTGCTGGAGCACACCGGCCAGCCCGTCGTCGAGGTGATCCTCCGGTTCCTGCAGGTCCAGCGGCGCAGCACCGATCCAGCCGCTCCCGGCGCGGCCGCCCCGGCCTGGGACGAGGCGACCGAACGCGAGGCCGGGTTCACCGTCGGCCGTGACGAACTGCTGGGCGAGGGCGGCAGCAGGGAATTCGCCATCCCCGGCGGCGAAGACCGCGAGCAGCTCGCCGGGGAAGGGTCCGGCCAGGCGGGCTTCGCGGTCCGGCGGCGGGAACCGCTGGCCGGCGTCATATCGGTGGCCGCGACCCCGGTACCGGGCCCGTGGCAGGCGATCCAGCTCCGGATCCGGGTGGAGAACCGGACCGCGGCCGACCCGGTGCCCAGGCTGCGGGACGAGGCGCTGCCCACCGCGCTGGTCGCGGCGCACGTGATCATGACCGTCTCCGGCGGGGCGTTCATCTCGATGACCGACCCGCCGGAGTGGGCGAAGCCGGCCGTGGCCGGGTGCGACAACGTGGGCTGCTGGCCCGTGCTGGCCGACCCCGACGGCGGGCGGCAGGTCATGCTGTCCTCGCCGATCATCCTGTACGACCACCCCGAGCTGGCGCCGGAGAGCCCCGGCGAGCTCTACGACGGCACCGAGATCGACGAGATCCTCACGCTGCGCACGCTCGCGCTCTCCGATGACGAGAAGCTCGAAGCCCGGGCCACCGACCAGCGGGCGGCCGCGCTGATCGACCGCGTCGAGTCACTGGACGCGCAGGCCATGCAGCGGCTGCACGGCACCATCCGCGGGCTGAGGGCCCAGGGCGGGCAGGTGCCGCAGGCCGTGCCCTCCGGCGCCTTCGGCGCTGTGTACTCTGGCGCCTCCGGCGCGGGCCCGGCTGTTCCATGGTGGGATCCGGATGCGGACGCGGCGGTGCACCCGGACACGGACTCGGTGGTCATCGACGGCCGGCCGATCGCCCGCGGCAGCC
>JASHYW010000478.1 GCA_030042885.1 Streptosporangiaceae bacterium
CCGGCGTCCTGGTGGTCGGGGTCGAGAAGGCCACCAGGCTGCTCGGCTACCTGGCCCTGACCGACAAGCAGTACGACGCCACGATCAGGCTCGGCCAGTCGACCAGCACCGATGACGCCGAAGGCGACATCACCGGCGGCGCCTCGGCCGCGGGCGTTTCCGCGGAAACGCTCGCCAGCGCGGTGGCCGGCCTGACCGGTGACATCCAGCAGATGCCGCCCGCGGTCAGCGCGATCAAGGTCGGCGGCCAGCGCGCCTACCGGCTCACCCGGGCGGGCGCCGCGCCGGAACTGGAACCGAGACCGGTGACCGTCCACGAGTTCACCGTCACCGCCACCCGTCAGGTGGACGGTGACGGTCCGGCGGGCGGGCTCCTCGACGTCGACGTGACCGTGCGCTGTTCGACCGGCACCTACATCAGGGCCCTGGCCCGTGATCTGGGTCGCGAGCTCGGCACCGGCGGGCACCTGACCCGGCTGCGCCGGACCCGGGTCGGCGGTTACGGCGTGGACGCCGCAAAGACCCTGGACCAGCTGGCGGAGCGGTTCGAGGTCCTGCCGCTCGCCCAGGCCGCCGCCGCAGCGTTCCCGCGCCGGGACCTGTCCGCCGACGAGGCCCGGCGCCTGGCTCACGGCGGCCGCCTCGCCGCAGCAGCAGCCGAAACCGCAGCCGTCGGCGCCGCTACCGTGGGATCGGGGGTCCCCACGGCCGCCTACGCGCCCGACGGCACGCTCATCGCCCTGCTCACCGAACAGTCCGGCCAGGCGCGCCCGCTGGTGGTCTTCGCCTGAGGCTAGGCTGATGCTCGCCGCCGACGAAGGAGGAACGCGGACCGTGTACCGCTGGTACGGCCTGGACGACGTGCCCGCCGACTGGGGCGGGTCCGTCGCGACGATCGGCGTGTTCGACGGCGTGCACCGGGGCCACCAGCGCATCATCGGCCGCGCCGTCGAGCTGGCCCGGGCGCGCAGCCTGCCGGTCGTGGTGATCACCTTCGACCCGCATCCGGACGAGGTGGTCAGGCCGGGCCCGCACCCGCCGTTCCTCACCTCTGAGCGACGGCTGGCTCAGCTGCTGGCCGGCCTGGGCGCCGACGCTCTGCTCGTGCTGCCGTTCACCGTGGAGTTCTCCCGGCTGAGCCCGGATGAGTTCGTCCGGATCGTGCTGTCCGAGCGGCTGCACGCTGCCGCGGTGGTGGTGGGGGAGAACTTCCGCTTCGGCTACCGGGCCGCGGGCGACGTGCCGCTGCTCGCGCAGCTGGGCGAGAAGTACGATTTCACCGCCGAGGGCGTGCCGCTGCTGGACAACGGCGGCGTGACGATTTCCTCGACCTCCATCAGGCAGCGGCTGGCCGCCGGGGACGTGGCGGGCGCGGCCGCCGTCCTCGGCCGCCCGCACCGCGTGGAAGGGGTGGTCGCCCGCGGTCACATGCGCGGCCGGGCGCTGGGCTTCCCCACCGCGAACCTGGAGGTTCCGCCGCACATGGCCATCCCGGCCGACGGGGTGTACGCCGGCTGGCTGACCAGCCTGGACCTGGACGGGACCGAGACCGAGCGGTGGCCGGCCGCGATCTCGGTCGGCACCAACCCGACGTTCGGCGGCGGCGACCGGACCGTCGAAGCGTACGCGCTGGACCGCGACGACCTGGACCTGTACGGCGTCCACGCCGCGATCGACTTCGCCGTCTGGCTCCGCGGCACCGAGCGCTTCGACACCGTCGACGCGCTGGTCGCCCAGATGCGCGAGGACGTCAGCCAGGCCCGCGTCCTGACCGCCGGGTGACCGGCCCTCCCCTCCTCTGTCTTTCTTTTTCGGCCGAACGGACCGTGGTACCCGCCCCCGCCACGCGATTCGCCGGACCAGACTCACGCCTTGATGCCGTCACCGGGGGCGCTTCCAGAACGCGGGGCGGGCGGCCGGGCCGGCCCCGGCCGCGAACCCGGCCAGCACCCGGATCGCCTCCGCCACCAGCGCGTCAAGCTCGACACCGCGTGGCGGCCTGGGCCTGTCGCAGGCCCGGAGCTTGCGGGCCAGCCCGGTCAGCCCGGTGAGCTGCCCGGCGGCGGCCGGATCCCCGCCGAGCCACGCCAGCAGCGCGTCGATGCGGGTGGCCAGGTCGGCCGCCCCGGGTTTCATGCTGGCGTCACGTTCCGCCGGTAACGTCCTGACGTGAGCGTAAGCAGCGGGCCCAGGCCGCCTGAGGCGCAGACCCGGACGGAACGCCGGGCCGAGCAGGGCGTGAAGTCGAACGCGCGCCTGACCGCGTCGAACGCGGCGGTACTGCTGGTCCTCCTGGCGGCCGAAGGCGTCACGATCCTGCGCGTACGCCAGCTGGTCACGCCTCATGTCTTCATCGGCATGCTGCTCATCCCGCCGGTGCTGCTGAAGCTCGGCAGCACCGGCTACCGTTTCGCCCGTTACTACCTAGGAGCCCCCGCGTACCGGCGCAAGGGACCGCCGCCGGCGCTGCTCCGCCTGCTCGGCCCGGTGGTGGTGATCCTCACCCTTGTGCTCCTGGCCAGCGGGGTCGCGCTGCTGCTGGCCGGCCCCGCCTGGTCCAGGCAGATGCTGTTCGTGCACAAGGCCAGCTTCGTCCTGTGGTTCTTCGCCATGACCGTCCATGTGCTCGGCCACCTGACCGAAGTGGCCCGGCTGGCCCCGCGCGACTGGCTGCGTCGCACCCGGCGCGAGGTCAGGGGAGCGGGCAGCCGTCAGTGGCTGATCGCCGCCAGCCTGGTCACGGGCGCCCTGCTCGGCCTGGCCATGCTCAGCCGGGTCGGTCCCTGGCTCGCCTCGGCTCACCCCGGGCACTAGGCGCCGTCCGGCGTGACAGCGCCCTACGCGTCCCCCAGCACGGCCTCCAGGTCCTGCCGCAGCGGCACAAGCCGCCCGGCGGCCGCCTCGCGGGCCTTTGGCAACGCCCGGTTGCCCGGCGGCTCGATGATCTCGATGTAGCACTTGATCTTCGGCTCGGTACCGCTCGGGCGGATCACCACGCGGGCGCCGGCCAGCCGGAAGATCAGTACGTCCGCGGCCGGCGTGCCCGCGCGCGGCGTGACGGCGAGGTCGGTCAGGTCGGTCACTGGCTGGCCGCCCAGCTCGGCGGGGGGATCGGCCCGGAGCCGGCTCATAACCGCCGCCTGGTCGGCGGTGCGCAGCGTCAGCTGGGACGTCAGGTGCACGCCATGCGCGCTCTCCAGGTCGTCGTAGACCTCCAGCACCGAACGCCCGGCCGCCTTGGCCTCGGTGGCCAGAGCGAGCATGGCCAGCGCGGCGCCGATGCCGTCCTTGTCGCGCACCACGTC
>JASHYW010000479.1 GCA_030042885.1 Streptosporangiaceae bacterium
CATGGAGATCACAGGAGTGCGCTAACTTGGTTCGGCCCTGAGGGGAGCGGGGCGGTTACGGCTTGGCACGGGGGGTCCCAGCGGCACGCGGATCCAACGGGGAAGCACCCAGTGACTAAGGAGAAGAACACGCCCATGGTAGCGACTCTTGGCCAGATACTGCTCGCGCCGGACACCCAGCCGCACGTCGTCGCCGACTGCCAGCGCTTGATCGACCAGGAAGTCTCCGGCAAGTCCGGGGTCTCGGGGACCGCGGTCAGGCTTGCCTACAAGACCGCGAAATCGCTCGCCCCGGGCTACCTGCAGGCCACGGTGGAATCGCTGTTGCCCGACATGGTGGCCGAGCTCGAGCCGTACTGGGCCGACTTCGCCGCCTCCGGAGCCTCCGGATTCGGCGACTACCTGGTCAAGCGCGGCGACGGGGTGTCCGAGGCGCTGCTGTCCGTGACCGACGCGCGGGCGAAGGGCTCCGACCGGGCCGCGATCCTGAAGGCCTACGGCGCCGTCCGCGGCAGCGCGGCCAAGCACGTCACGGCCGCGCTGCCGAATGTCGGCTCCCTGGTGCAGAAGTACGCGGACGGGTCGCTCAGCTGACCGGCAGGTCCGCCGTCGTCTCGGTAAGCGCGGGACCTGGCTCCCGGCGCCAGGGCCGGGTCCGCCCCCAGACCAGCCAGTGCACCGCGCCAGGCAGCAGCACGGCGGCCGCATCACCACCGCCGCGACCAGGTCGCTGGAGATGGCCGCGACCGGCTTCACCGAGAACAGCAGGATGAGCATCGGGGTCATCAGCGCGCCGCCGCCGGCGCCGGTCAGCCCGACCAGCAGTCCCACCACCGCGCTGCCCAGGACGACGTAGAGGTCGCGGCCCACCCGGCGTTCCCTCTTCTCTGCCAGACCGTATTTCTTATATTTCCTATCACGATAACTTAAAAGGTGGCCAATATAGGTAATATGTGTAACGCCTGCGACCAGTGAAAATCTTTGTGCTGAACGATCCGTCGTGCCCGTTCCCGGCCTCGTTGAGCGGGTAGACAACCGAACGTGGACAAGCTGCAGGCCTACCGGGACAAGCGAGACGCGGCCCGCACGCCCGAGCCGGTCCCCGCCGAATCCGGACCGGCCAGGCATCCGGACAGCCACGGCGGCGGAGCGTTCGTGATCCAGGAGCATCACGCCCGCCGCCTGCACTGGGACTTCCGGCTCGAGCGCGACGGGGTGCTGGTGTCCTGGGCCCTGCCCAAGGGAGTGCCGTCCGATCCGGCCGTCAATCACCTGGCCGTTCACACCGAAGATCATCCGCTGGAGTACGGCAGCTTCGAGGGTGAGATCCCCCGGGGCGAGTACGGCGCGGGCACGGTCAGCATCTGGGATCACGGCAGTTACGAGACGCTGAAATGGGCGCCCAGGGAAGTCAAGGTCGTGCTGCACGGCCGGCGGGTCGAGGGCGGCTATGTGCTGTTCCAGACCCGGGGCAACCAGTGGATGATCCACAGGGAACGCCAGCCGCTGCCCGCCGCGATCCGGCCCATGCTGGCCATCTCCAGCGCGACGATGCCAGCCGACACGCAGAACTGGGCGCTGGAGATGAAGTGGGATGGCGTCCGGGCGCTGGCCTTCATCGAGAAAGGCCGGGTCCGCCTGATGTCACGGACCGAGCGGGACATCACGGTGGCCTACCCGGAACTGGCCGGCCTGGGCGCGGCCACCGCGCACAAGCAGTTGCTGCTCGACGGGGAGATCGTGGTGTTCGGCCCGGAGGGCTGGCCGGAATTCGAGGCGCTGCAGCCCCGCATGCACGTCACCTCCGCGGCGCAGGCGGCCATGCTGGCCGGCCAGACCCCGGTCACGTTCCTGGTGTTCGACCTGTTGCAGCTGGACGGAAGGCCCTTGCTCGACCAGCCGTACCGGGATCGCCGCGCGCTGCTCGACGGACTGGGGCTGGCCGGACCGTTCTGGCAGACCCCGCCGTCGTTCCCCGGCGAGGATTTCCCGGATGTGCGGGCCGTCTCGGTCGACCGCGGCATGGAAGGCATGGTGGCCAAGCGGCTGGATTCGGTCTACGCCCCGGGCGTCAGGACCGATCACTGGCGCAAGATCAAGAACGCCAGGCGCCAGGAGGTCATCGTCGCCGGGTACAAGCCGGGGAAGGGCAACCGGACCGGTCAGGTCGGCTCGCTGCTCATCGGGGTCCGTGATTCCTCCGGGCTGATCTACGCGGGTCACGTCGGGACCGGGTTCAGCGCCGGGACGCTGCGGATGCTGGGCGAGCGGCTCGAGCCGCTGCGCCGCCCCGATTCCCCGTTCGACGGCCCGGTGCCGCCCGAGCATGCCCGCACCGCGGTGTGGGTAGAGCCACGGCTGGTGATCGACGTGACCTTCGACCGGTGGACCAGGGCGGGCCGGATGCGGGCGCCGGTGTACAAGGGCCTGCGCGACGACATAGACCCCGCGGACGTGGTCCGGGAGCCATGAAGGTCCATGAGCCCTGATGCCAAGGTCGCCGTCCAGGTGGACGGGCGGACGCTGACGCTGACCAACCTCGGCAAGGTCCTGTACCCGGAAACCGGGTTCACCAAGGCCGAGGTGCTGGACTACTACCAGCGGGTGGCGCCGGTGCTGCTGCCGCACATCGCGGGCCGGCCGCTGACTCTGAAGCGCTATCCCGAGGGTGTCGACGGCGAGGCCTTCTTCCAGAAGCATGTCACCGCGCACCGGCCGGACTGGATCCGCACCGCGCGGGTCACCTCGGAAAGCTCGCGGGCGCGGGGCACCACCGTGACCTACCTGGTGGTGGACGACCTGCCCGCGCTGATCTGGGCGGCCAACCTGGCCGGCCTGGAACT
>JASHYW010000480.1 GCA_030042885.1 Streptosporangiaceae bacterium
CGGGCGATCGACAGCCGCTGCCGCTGGCCGCCGGACACGTTGGTGCCGCCCTGGTCGATGACGGCGTCTAGCCGACCGGGCATGCTGTCCACGAAGTCACGTGCCTGTGCCACGGTCAGCGCGTGCCAGAGCTCCGCCTCGGTCGCCTCGGGCCTGCCGAACCGCAGGTTGCTGGCCACGGTCCCGCTGAACAGGAAGGCCCGCTGCGGGACCAGCCCGATCGAGTTCCACAGCTGCTCCAGGCCCTGGTCCCGTACGTCGGTCCCGTTAACCAGCACCGTGCCGTGGGTCGCGTCGAAGAACCGCGGGATCAGGTTCAGCAGCGTGCTCTTGCCGCTGCCCGTGCCGCCGATGATGGCGCAGACCTGACCGGGGCGCAGGGTGAAGGTCAGGTCGCGCAGGACTGGCTGCTCGCTGCCTGGGTAGCCGAACGTGACGCCGCGGAACTCCACCACGCCCGTGATGCTGGCGGGGGTGACCGGCCGCGGCGGGTCGCTGACCGACGGCGCCGCGTCCAGCACTTCCTCGATCCGTTCCGCGCTCGCCATCGCGCGCGGGATCAGGATCACCATCATCACCGCCATCATCACCGATATCAGGATTTGCAGGATGTAGGTGAGGAACGCGGTGAGGTTGCCGATCGGCATCGTCCCGTTGCTCACCAGGCGGCCGCCGAACCAGAGCACCGCGACGCTGGACAGGTTGAGGATGGCCATCAGCGCCGGCATGGCCAGGGCGAAGATCCGGTTGACCCGCAGCGCGGTGGCGGTCAGATCGGCGTTGGCGGCCTGGAAGCGGCGCTGCTCCGACGGCACGCGGAGGAACGCCCGGATCACCCGCACCCCGGTGATCTGCTCGCGCAGCACCTGGTTGATGCGGTCGATCTTGGCCTGCATGGACCGGAACAGCGGGACCACCGTGACCAGCAGCACGCCGATCACCACCGCCATGACCGGGACCGCCACCGCCAGCAGCGGCGACAGCGCGGAGCCCTCCTTGATGGCCATGAATATGCCGCCGACGCACATGATCGGGGCGATGACCATGAGGGTGAGAGCCATCTGCAGGAACAGCTGGATCTGCTGGACGTCGTTGGTGTTGCGGGTGATCAGGGACGGTGTCCCGAAGCGGTTCATCTCCCGGGCGGAAAAGCCCTGCACCCGCCCGTAGACCGCGGCGCGCACATCGGCGCCGACGCCCATCGACACCCGTGACGCCCAGTACACCGCCACGATGGCGACCACGCCCAGCACCAGGGTGATGCCCAGCATGAGCGCGCCGGTGTGGAAGATGTAGCGGACGTTGCCCATCACCACGCCGTTGTTGATGATGTCCGCGTTGAGATTGGGCAGGTAAAGGTTGCCCACGGTCTGGATCGCCAGCAGGATGACCACGACGGCCACCTGGGCGGCATACGGGCGCAACCGCTCGCGCAGCAACCTGGTCAGCATGACGGCGCGTCACCCCGGGCAGCCGGCCTGGTCCTGGCCACTGGAACGTTCACGCACGAACAATGCCGCGGCCATGAGCCCGGGCGATAGGGGCAGGTGGCCCAGGCACATGGGACCTTTGCCACCGGCCAGCCAGGGTCGGGACGGGGACTTTCGCGCCCGGCGTGCACCCTCGTCGATCGAGCCGTTTCCGGCCGGCAGAGGGGACCTTCGTCCCTTGGCTCGCGGCCAGGGACCGCCATGAAATGAAGTCGTAGCCCACGTGAACGACCCTCAGCTGCCATATCCGTCGTGAAAGGCCCTCAGCCGCCATGTCCGACGCAGACCAGATACAGGATCATCAGGCACGCTGCCTAGCCGACCTGATCAGCTTGCGGATGCTGGCCAGGGGCGAGGCGGGAATGCCGCCGCCGCGCTGGGTCGTCGTCGAGATCGCCCGGGCGACCAGCGCGATCCTGGCCGAAGCCGAGGCCGCCGGCCGTGCCGCCCTGGCTGCCGCCGGCGGCGGGGACAATCGCGGGAGCGAGACGTTCCTGCGGGTACGGCTGGACCGGCTGGCGACCGCGGCCAACGACGCGATCGCCGCGGCGCGGGCAGGGAACTCCGCCGAACTGCGCCAGCACCTGCACCGGTTCGACGTGCTGACCTCCGCGATCTGGACCGTGCACGACGCCGTGTACGGTCCGCGCCGGACGCGGCGTCTGGCCCTGCGCGAGGTCAGCCCTGCGCCGTAGCCGCCGCGCCGCACGTCCGCCGCGTTGCGGCCTGGTTCCCCGGGGCCTTTCGGCCCGGCTGGAAGGCCCGCCCGAGGGGGGAACTGCGACCCTACCGGAGATGCGCCGCGAATGCTGTCCTGCAAGAGACGTTGGGGTTATTGCTGACACCCGAGTCCGGGTGCGGCCGGCCTGGCAGGCATGTGTGCCGGGTGGCATCGGCACCGGGATTCAGGCCGAAGGGAGCACATGATGGGTCATCACGAGGTACGGGACGTCATGACGGCCGATCCGGTGACGGTGACCCCGGCTACCCCGCTGAAGTACGTGGCCGGCAGCCTGGTCAAGCACAAGATCAGCGCCGTCCCGGTGCTCGGCCTCCAGGGCAAGGTGCTCGGCGTGATCTCCGAGACCGACCTGCTCAGGAAGGACGAACTCCAGCGCGACCCGGATGGCGAGCACTCGATTCACCTCAGCTACCGGGCCCGGCGGGACATGGCCACCGCCAAGACCGCCGGGGAGCTCATGAACACGCGCTCGCCGACGGTACGGCCCGATGCGACCGTGGCCGAGGCGGCGCGGCTGATGGACCGGTACGAGGTCACCTGCCTGCCGGTAGTCGATGACGGCGGGAAGCTGCTCGGGGTGGTGGG
>JASHYW010000481.1 GCA_030042885.1 Streptosporangiaceae bacterium
ATCACGTAACCTGCCGTCGCGGTCGGCCTGGTCAGCGCGGCTGCCAGGCCGATGGCGGCGAACACCGCCAGGCCCCACAGGCCGAGGGCGAGCCGGCGCACCGCCAGCATCCCGATCACCGCCGCGAACGCGGCCAGGACCACCAGGATCCCGATCAGCAGCGCGTTCTTGTCATTGGCGCCGAACGTCGAGATGGCGAAGTCTTTGACCGCGGGCGGCGCGAGATCGATGGCAGCCTGGCCGACCGCGAACGCCGGCGAGCTTTGCGGGACGGTGAGGCCGGCGGCGAGCTGGGCGATGCCCATCGCGACCGCCGCGGCGAGCACCCCGGCCAGGGCCCCGGCGAGCGCGCTAGGATGCCGAGGCTGGTCGCCGGCGCCGGCGGGCGGTTCTGTCATGGCGGGACTCGCAGGTAGACGCTATGTCCACGCTACCCGCCGGGCCACCTTCGCCGGCCGCGCAATTGTTTCGCTCTGATAACCACTGTGCTTTGCTCAGTCCTCGAAGATCCAGCGTGTGGGGGAGCCGGTGAAGTCGCCGGCCCGCATGCTGAACACGCGGCGCGGCCGGACACCGACGGTCGCGTTGGTGACCGGATCGAGGAAGTCCAGCCCGTAGTCCGTCCGGTACTTCTCGTTCATCAGGTCAAGCACCCGCTGCAGCACGGCCTCCTCGGTCGCGATCCGCGCGATGCCCTCGATGATCACCGGATCCGAGGCGTCCTCGGTGGTGACACAGCAGCGCGGGTCCGCGGTCAGGTTGCGGACCTTGCGGGAGCCCGCGCTGCTGGTGAACCACAAGGTGCTGTCGTCCCACATGCCCCAGACCGGCATGACATGCGGCCGGCCGTCCGGCCAGACCGTGGCCACCCAGTAGTTCCGCGCCGCGGTCAGCCGCTCCGCGGGCCAGGACCAGTGCAGGAGCCCGCTTCCTTCCGCTGGCCCGGAGATGCCGTACCCAGGCATGTAGGGCCGGCTAACCCGAGGGATCTCCATGGCGAAGGTCTACCACGCTTGGTTGATCCGGGGGGGCGACCCCCGAATCCCCCCGATCACGGGGCGGTGCCGCCCCCCGTAACCCCCAGGCCCCTGAGAAGCGACTAAGTTGGGACCCGTGAAGGCATCACCGCAGAGCCAGCTCCGCCTGCTCGAACTGGCCGATCTGGACGCCGAACTCGCCCGGCTCGATCACCGCCGGCGCAACCTGCCGGAAGCCGCCGAGCTGGCCCGCCTGGAGGCCAGGGCCGGTGAGCTGAAGGACACCCTCGTGGTGACCGAGACCGAGCTCGGCGATCTGGCCAGGGAACAAGCCCGGGCCGAGCGTGACGTCGACCAGGTCCGTACCAGGATCGACCGGGACCGGGCCAGGCTGGACGCGGGCCAGGTTTCCGCTGCTCGCGAGCTGGCCACCCTGCAGTCCGAGATCGAGTCATTGCGCCGCAGGCAAGGCGATCTCGAGGAAGTCGTGCTCGAGCTGATGGAGCGCAGGGAGGGGCTGGTCAGCAGGCACGACGAGCTCAGCGCCGAGCGTGACAGCCTGGGCGTCGAGACGGCCGAGGTGACGGCCCGGCGCAACGCGGCAGTCAAGGAAATCGACGAGCAGACGGCCAGGGCAGCCGACCAGCGCAGCGGCGTCGCCGCCGAGGTCCCCCCGGATCTGCTGGCGCTGTACGAGCAGATCCGTGACTCACGAGGCGTCGGCGCCGCCGCACTGCGCGCAGGCCGCTGTGAAGGATGCCATCTGACCCTCAACACGGTGGACCTGAACCAGATCAGGGCGTCGGCTCCGGACGAGGTGCTCAGGTGCGAGGAGTGCAGGCGGATCCTGGTCCGCACGCCCGAGTCTGGTCTCTAGGTGCGGACCGGCACCTACTGGATGCCCGCCCAGGGCGAGCCCACCATCACCTTCCTGCTGCGGCACGGCCAGACGCCGATGTCCGTTCAGAAGCGGTACGCGGGCCGGTCCGACGTGCCGCTCACCGACTTCGGCGTGCGGCAGGCCGTCGCGGCCGCCAAACGGCTGGCGTCGGCCGGCCTCGACGTGATCGTGACATCCCCGCTGCAGCGGGCCGTCCGGACCGCCGAGGAGGTGGCCGCGGCCACCGGTGCGCCGGTGGTCACCGACGAAGGCTTCCGCGAAACCGACTTCGGCGCATGGGAGGGCCTGACGTTCGCGGAGGTCCGGGAGCGCTGGCCGGCCGAGATGACCGCGTGGCTGGCCGATCCGGCGGTGCCGCCGCCCGGCGGGGAAAGCCTCGCCGAGGTCAGCGAGAGGGTGACCGCCGCGCTGCACCGGGTGCTGGCTGCCAGGGAACGGCAGACCGTCCTCATCGTCAGTCACGTCACGCCGATCAAGACGCTGGTCGCCGCGGCCCTGCTCGCCCCGCCGGCCGCCCTGTACCGGATGCACCTGGACGTCGCGGCGCTGTCCGAGATCGACTGGTACGCGGACGGCCCGGCCGTGCTGCGGTCGTTCAATGACACCAGCTACCTGACCGATGAATAAAATCCTCAGTCATGAGAGATAGCGGGCGGCTGACCGCTCCAGGCAGCCTGTTGAACGCAGCGGTGCTCGCGCCCGAGGGCGAGGACACCGGTCAGCTGCCCTACGGCAGCAGCCTGGCCGAGCTGGCCGCCCAGTACGGCCTGCGCCCGAGTTCCGCGCGGCCCGGCCTGGTCTCCTACCTGAGCCTGGTCTGGCAGCGGCGGCATTTCATCGTCGCCTACGCCACCGCCCGCAACGTGTCCATGTACACCGAGGCCAGGCTCG
>JASHYW010000482.1 GCA_030042885.1 Streptosporangiaceae bacterium
GAACTGGTGATCACCCAGCCGATGCCGTCGATGCCCGTGGGTTTCTGGAACGACCCGGGCGGGGTCAGGTACCGGGAGAGCTATTTCGGGACCTACCCGGGCATCTGGCGGCACGGCGACTGGATCGAACTGCTGCCCGACGGCGGCTGCGTCATCTACGGCCGTTCGGACGCCACCTTGAACCGGGGCGGCGTCCGGATGGGAACCAGCGAGTTCTACCGCGTGGTCGAGGGCTTTGCTGAGGTCGCCGACAGCCTGGTGGTGGACACCGGCAGGCTCGGCGCCGAGGGCCGGCTGATCCTGTACGTCGTGCCCGCCGCGGGATGCGAACTCGATGATGACCTGGCCGGCAGGATCCGCGCCGCGCTGCGGGCGCAGCTGTCGCCCCGGCACGTGCCGGACGAGATCCACCAGGTTCCGGGCATCCCGCGGACCCTGTCCGGGAAGAAGCTGGAGGTCCCGGTACGCAAGATCCTGCTCGGCACCGCCCCGGAGCGCGCCGTGGACCCGAACGCCCTGGCCAACCCCGAAATCCTCACCTACTTCGAAAGGTCCCGGGATGCACCTCCCGGCTAACCGCCGATCCGGCGAGTGGCCGCGGCGCAAGCCGCATCGCGTGGTCCGCGAGGGGCTTGTGGCCCCTCCGGACACGCGATACTACGGCGGGTACCACAGCGGGGCGCGAAGCGCACCGGGGGGCTCCGGGGGGTCGCCCCCCCGGGCTAGCACAGGAGGACGCGATGCCGGACAGTGACGCGAACGAGACCAGGGAGACCCTGCTGGCCAAGGCGGTGCAGGCCTGGCGGCACGATCCGGATCTCGACTCCGCCCTGGGCGAGGGGGACGACAGTGTCCTGTGCTACCTGGACGCCTATTATCAGCGCGTCGCCACCGAGGACCTGGCCTTGCCGTCCCGGCTGGCGGCGGCGGCCGAGGCCCACGCCCGGCTCGGCCTGCGCCGTCCGCAGGGCCGGGCCCTGGTCCAGGTCCGCGAGCCGGGCGACGCTCACCTGGACCCGGTCGTCCCGTCCAGCCTGGTGGTGGACATCGTCGTCGACGACATGCCCTACCTGGTCGATTCGGTCACGACCAGGCTGAACCGCCACCGGGCCGAGATCGGCCTGATTGTGCACCCGCTGCTGCGCGTGCGCCGGGACGTGACCGGCACGCTGCGCGGGATCCTCGGCGTGTGTGGCGACGACGAGGCCCCGGCCGCGGCGGACGAGCTGAGCGAGTCCTGGATCCACGTCGAGCTCGCGCTGCCCAAGGACCGGGTCACCGGCGACCAGCTCGCGGCCGACCTGCGTCGCGTGCTCGACGACGTGCGCGTCGCCGTCGAGGATCAGCAGCGGATGGAAGCGGTGGCGGAGAGCCTGGCCGACGACCTGGACGGCGAACCCGGCAGCGAGGAGGCCGAGTACGGCGAGTTGCTGCGCTGGCTGGCCAGCGGCAACTTCACCTTCCTCGGCTACCGCGAATACGATCTCGTGCGGACCGGCGAGGGCATCGGCCTGCGCGCCGTGCCGGGGACCGGGCTCGGCATCCTCCGCCACGCCCGGCAGGGCCGGGACGCGCTGCGTAAGCTGTCCTCTCAGGTGGTGGCCAGGGCGCAGGACCCGGGCGAGCGGCTAGTGCTGGCCAAGGCGAACTCCAGGTCCACCGTCTACCGCGCCAACTACCTGGACTACGTCTCGGTTAAGAGGCTCGGCCCGGACGGCACGGTCACCGGGGAGTTCAGGTTCCTCGGCCTGTACTCGCACGCGGCGCACACCGCGCCCATCGACGGCATCCCCGTGCTGCGGCGCAAGCTGGACCACGTCCTGGCCGAGGCCGGGCTGTCCCGGGACAGCCATGATGGCAAGCAGCTGGTCGAGATCCTGGAGGACTATCCGCGGGAGGAGCTGTTCGAGGTCTCGGCCGACGAGCTCACCCCGATCGCGCTGGGCGTGCTGCGGCTGAGCGAGCGGAAGCAGACCCGGCTGTTCCTGCGCCGGGACCGCTACGGCCGGTACATGTCGTGCCTGGTGTACCTGCCCAGGGAGAGGTACACCACCAGGGTCAGGCTGCGCGCGCAGGACATCCTGAAGGAGGCCCTGCACGGGGCCTCGGTGGACTACAGCGCCACGATCGGCGACTCGGTCCTGGCCCGGCTGCACGTGGTGATCTGGGGAGAACGGGGCCAGCCGGTGCCGCAGGTGGACGCGGCGGCCCTGGAGCGCAGGCTGGCCGAGGCGGTCCGGTCCTGGGACGAGGACGTGGCCGCCGAGGCGACCCGCCGGCTGGGCGGGGAGCGGGCCAGAACGGTGCTCGACCTGGGCGGGGCCAGCATTCCCGAGACCTACAAGGCGGACGTGAAGCCCGCCGATGCGGTGGACGACCTGACCACCATGCTCTGGCTGCGCGAGTCGGGGACGGAGTTCGCGGTCCGCCTGGTCGAGCACCCCGGGCGGTGGACGCTGGTGGTGTACCGGTCGGGCTCCCTGATCACGCTCTCCGACGTGCTGCCGGAGTTGCAGCACATGGGGCTCGAGGTCGTCGACGAGCATCCGTACGAGTTCACCGGCAGCTCGAGCGCCGGATCGTTCTGGATATATGAATTCGGCCTCCGGCCCCCGGCCGCGGCCGTGCACGGCAGCGTGCGCGAGATCTTCGAGGAAGCCCTGACCGCGCTGTGGAACGGCCAGACCGAAGACGACGGGTTCAACGCGCTGGTGCTGACCGCCGGCCTGAGCTGGCGCGAGGTGACGCTGCTGCGCGCCTGCGCGAAGTACCTGCGGCAGGGCGGGATGCGGTTCAGCGAGGACTACGTGCAGCGGGTGCTGCGGTCCAACGCGGCCATCACCCGGCTCCTGGTCCAGCTGTTCAAGTCCAGGTTCGACCCGGCCAGGCAGTCCGGAGCGGCTGAACGCTGCGAGGCGATCGCCGAGGAGACCCGCGGCCAGCTGGACGAGGTGGTCAGCCTGGACCACGACCGGATCCTGCGGTCGTACCTGGCGCTTGTGAACGCCACGCTGCGCACCAGCTACTACAGGATCACCAGCCCGGGCGGGGTCGGCCTCGCGGGGGGGTCTGGGGGGGTCGTCCCCCCGGGCCAGCACGGACCGCCGTACCTGGTGCTCAAGCTGGAACCAAGGTCGGTGCCGGGGCTGACCGAGCCGCGGCCGAAGTTCGAGATCTACGTCTACTCGCCCCGGCTGGAAGCCGTGCACCTGCGGTTCGGCCGGGTGGCACGCGGCGGGCTGCGCTGGTCCGACCGGCTGGAGGACTTCCGCACCGAGGTCCTGGGGCTGGTCAAGGCGCAGGAGGTGAAGAACGCGGTCATCGTGCCGTCCGGCGCCAAGGGCGGCTTCGTGTGCAAGCGGCTGCCCCACTCCTCCGACCGCGAGGCCTACCAGGCCGAGGTGCTGGCCTGCTACAAGACGTTCATCGCCGCGATGCTCGACGTGACCGACAACATCGAGGCGGACACGGTGGTGCCGCCGCTGGACGTCGTCCGGCGCGATGGCGACGACCCGTACCTGGTCGTGGCCGCGGACAAGGGCACCGCGACCTTCTCCGACACGGCCAACGAGGTCGCCGCGCGCTACGGCTACTGGCTGGGCGACGCGTTCGCCTCCGGCGGATCCGAAGGCTACGACCATAAGAAGATGGGCATCACCGCGCGCGGCGCCTGGGAGTCGGTGAAGATCCACTTCGCCGCGCTGGGGATGAACCCCGACGTCGATGACTTCACCGTGACCGGCATCGGCGACATGTCCGGCGACGTGTTCGGGAACGGAATGCTGCTGTCGGAGCACATCAAGCTGATCGCGGCGTTCGACCACCGGCACGTGTTCATCGATCCGGACCCGAACCCGAAGACGAGCTTCGCCGAGCGGAGCAGGATGTTCGCGCTGCCCCGGTCCTCGTGGGCGGACTACGACCGGGCGCTGATCTCGCCCGGCGGCGGGGTCTGGCTGCGCAGCGCGAAGTCGGTTCCGATATCGCCGCAGGCGCGCACCGCCCTCGGCATCGGCGCCGGGATCAGCGCGCTTTCGCCGGACGAACTGATCTCGGCCATCCTGGCCGCCCCCGTCGACCTGCTGTGGAACGGCGGGATCGGCACCTACGTGAAGGGCAGCGACGAGACCCACGCCGAGGTGGGGGACCGGTCCAACGACGCGGTGCGCATCGACGCGACGCGGCTGCGCGCCCGGGTCGTCGGCGAGGGCGGCAACCTGGGCCTGACCCAGGCCGCCAGGATCGAGTACTCGCTCGGCGGCGGCCTGGTGAACACCGACTTCATCGACAACTCGGCCGGGGTCGACACCTCCGACCACGAGGTCAACATCAAGATCCTGCTCGCCGACGCGATCCGGGACGGGGTCATCCCCGCGGCCGCCCGGCACGAGCTGCTGAACGACATGACCGATGACGTGGCCGCCCTGGTGCTGCGGCACAACTACCGGCAGAACATGGCGCTGGCCGCGGCCAGGGCGCAGGCACCCTCCCTGCTGCACACCCACGCGCGGTACCTGCGCAAGCTGGTGCGGGACAAGCGGCTCGACCCGGAACAGGACGTGCTGCCGGGGGAGCGGGAGATCGCCGAGCGCAGGTCCTCGGGCGGCGGCCTGACCAACCCCGAGTTCGCCCTGCTGCTCGCGCACACCAAGATCTCGGCCGGCGAGGAAGTCCTCGCCTCGACCCTGCCGGACGACCCGTACCTGCGCCGGGTGCTTGAGGCATACTTCCCCACCCTGCTGCGGGCCAGGTTCGCGGACCGGATGATGTCGCATCGGCTGCGTCGCGAGATCATCACCACCTCGGCGGTCAACGAGATGGTCGACACGTCGGGCACCACGTTCTTGTTCCGGCTGATCGAGGAGACTGGCGCGTCCGTGCCCGACCTGAGCCGGGCCTGGCTGGTGGCCCGCGAGGTGTTCGGCATGCCGGCCTTCTGGGCCCAGGTCGAGGAACTTGACGGCCAGGTCGACCTCGCCGGCCGCATCACGCTGCTGCTCGAGGGCCGCAAGCTCACCGAGCGCACGGCCAGGT
>JASHYW010000483.1 GCA_030042885.1 Streptosporangiaceae bacterium
CTCGCCGCAGGACCGCATCGTCTTCGACACGGGCCACCAGGCCTACGTGCACAAGCTGCTGACCGGCCGCTTCGTGCAGTTCGGCACGCTGCGTCAGCGCGGTGGGCTGACCGGCTACCCCAGCCGGGCCGAATCCGAGCACGACCTGGTGGAGAACTCCCACGCCTCGACCAGCCTGTCCTACGCCGACGGCCTGGCCAAGGCGTACAAGCTGCGCGGCGAGCCGGACCGGACCGTGGTGGCCATCATCGGCGACGGCGCGCTCACCGGTGGCATGGCCTGGGAAGCGCTGAACAACATCGCCGCGGCCAAGGACTCGCGGCTGGTCATCATCGTCAACGACAACGGCTGGTCGTACCAGCCGACGATCGGCGGGCTGGCCGAGCACCTGGCCGCGATCCGGGTCAACCCGCGGTACGAGCACGTGCTCGACTACATCAAGACCACGCTGCCCCGCACGCCGCTGGTCGGCCCGCCGCTGTACGGGACGCTGCACCGGGTCAAGAAGGGCATCAAGGACGTCATCCAGCCGCAGGTGATGTTCGAAGACCTGGGCATCAAGTACGTCGGCCCCATCGACGGGCACGACGAGCGGCTGACCGAATACGCGCTACGGCACGCGCGTGGCTTCGGCGGGCCGGTGATCGTGCACGTGATCACCAAGAAGGGGTTCGGCTACCCGGCCGCCGAGCAGAACGAGATCGACTGCCTGCACCAGGTGCCCGCGGCCGGTGCCGCCCCCGGGACGTGGAGCAGGGTGTTCGGCGATGAGATGCTGGCCATCGGCCAGCGCCGTGCCGATGTCGTCGCCATCACCGCCGCCATGCTGCACCCCACCGGCCTGGCCCAGTTCGCCGCGGCCTATCCGGACCGGGTCTACGACGTGGGAATTGCCGAGCAGCACGCGGTCACCAGCGCCGCGGGCCTGGCCATGGGCGGCCTGCACCCGGTGGTGGCCATCTACTCGACGTTCCTCAACCGCGCCTTCGACCAGACGCTGATGGACGTGGGCCTGCACCGGCTCGCGGTGACGTTCGTGCTGGACCGCGCCGGGGTGACCGGGCCTGACGGCGCCAGCCACCACGGCATGTGGGACGGGTCGATCCTGCAGCTCGTCCCGGGTATGAAGATCGCCGCGCCCCGGGACGCCAAGCGAGTTGCCGAACTGCTCAACGAGGCGGTGGAGGTATGCGACGGGCCGACCGTGGTCAGGTTCCCCAAGGGCAAGGTGGGCGGCGAGGTCGAGGCTGTGGCCAAGCTGGGCGGCATGGACGTGCTGCGCGAGCCCGGCCCGGGCCTGGGTGCCGACGTCCTGCTCGTCGGGGCCGGCCCGATGGCGCTGACCGGGCTCGAGGTCGCGGACCGGCTCGCCGGTCACGGGATCGGGGTCACCGTGGTAGACCCGCGCTGGACCAAACCGATCGACCAGGCCGTGGCCGGCGCCGCTCAGCGGCACCGGCTCGTGGTGGCGGTCGAGGACAACGGGCGGGTCGGCGGCTTCGGTGACGCCCTGGCCAGGCTGCTGCGCGACCACGACGTGGACGTGCCGGTGAAGACGTTCGGGCTGCCGCAGGAGTTCCTCTCCCACGGGACGCGCGAGGAGGTCCTGGATGAGGCAGGGCTGACCTCACAGCAGCTGGCCCTGCGGATCACCGAGGCGGTGGCCCGCCAGTCCACCGCCGAGACCCTCGACACGCCTGAGGACGGCGCCCGCCAGACCGAGGCCGCACCGGAAGGCCGGCCAGTCGAGTAGCGTAAATGTTTATGCTGAACGTAGCCGTAGTCGGCTCTGGTCCGGCCGGGCTCTACGCCGCTGAGGCGCTGGTCAAGCAGGCCGCGGCGCTGCCGGTGCCGGTACCCGTGCGGGTCGACGTGATCGACCGGCTGCCCACCCCGTACGGCCTGGTCCGTTACGGCGTGGCGCCGGACCACAAGTCGATCAAGTCCATCGCGCAGTACCTGCGCAAGGTGCTGGAGAGCCCGGGCGTCCGCTTCGTGGGCGGAGTGCGGCTCGGCGACGACGTCACCCGCGACGAACTGCTGTCGGCATACGACGCGGTGATCTACGCCACCGGCGCGATGCGGGACCGGCGGCTCGGCATTCCCGGCGAGGACCTGGCGGGAAGTTACGCCGCCACCGACTTCGTGAACTGGTACTGCGGCCATCCCGACATGGATCCCGGCGCGTTCACCCTGGACGCCGAGTCGGTCGCCGTCATCGGCGTCGGCAACGTCGCCGTCGATGTAGCCAGGATCCTGGCCAGGGACCCGGCCGAACTGCATGCCACCGACGTGCCGCAGCCGGTGCTGGACGCCCTGTACGCGAGCAAGGTCCGTGAAGTGCACATGATCGGCAGGCGCGGGCCCGCGTACGCCAAGTTCACCACCAAAGAACTGCGTGAACTCGGCGAACTGCCCGGTGTGGAGGTTGTGGTCCACGCCGACGAAGCCGACGTGGGCGCGTTCGACGCCTCCGGCGAGGGTGCGGCGCTGGCGGACGCAGACCGGCGCGTCCGCGGCAACCTGGTGGCCATCTCGAAGTGGGCCCAGGACGGAGCCGCTCCGCCGACTTCCACGGGGCATTCACGGCGGCTGATCATCAGGTTCTGGTTGCGGCCGGCGGAGATCCTCGGCACCGATCGCGTTACTGGCCTGACCCTCGAGCGGACCGCTATCGATGCCAGTGGCGCATTCGGGGGCACCGGGCGGTTCGAGATGCTGGACACGCAGATGGTCCTGCGTTCGGTCGGATACCAGAGCGTGCCGCTGCCGGGCGTGCCGTTCGACTCGCGGGCCTGGGTGGTGCCGCACGCGGCCGGCCGCGTGCTCGGCCCCGACGGCTCGCCGCTGCCGGGTGAGTACGTAGCCGGCTGGCTCAAGCGCGGCCCGACCGGAGTGATCGGCACCAACAAGTCCGACGCCGCCGAGACCGTACGCTGCCTGCTCGAGGACCTGGCCGGCGGCCCAGGCGAAGGCGACACCCCGCTGCCGCGCGCCGGCCTGCTCAAGTTCCCCGAGCCGCGAGCCCCGGCCGAGACAGGTGCAGTCGAGGCAGGTGCAGTCGAGGCAGGTGCAGTCGAGGCGGGCGCAGTCGAGGCAGGCGCAGTCGAGGCGGGCGCAGTCGAGGCAGGCGCGGACGCGGCCGAGTGGCCGCTAGGCGCCGTGCTCGCCGGCCGCGGGATCACGCCGGTCTCCTACGCCGAATGGCTGCGCATCGAGACCGCAGAAGCCGACCTGGCCAGGGCCCTTGGGCGCGGCGAGCGCGTCAAGCTTCACAACCGCGAGGCCATCTGGTCCGCCTGCCGCCCCGGGCACGATTAGCACAGCAACGCCGAGTGGCGTTCACGACCCGTGTCACCTGCCGCCCTGCAATCCGGACAATTCAGGCAGCAACCAAGACGTGCCGGTTATCGTGGATCGTTACCGCCCGCATAGAGGCGGTAACGATCCACGGTCATGAAAAGCGTCTCTCGGCGGCAAGCGGTGCGGTAAGCGTGGGTGTGCTGGTGCGTAAGTGATAAGGGGGCCACGGCGCGGGCGGGCCGGAATGTCAGTACCGGTCGGCATCATGAGCGCAGAAGGCGGGACGGCCATAGTGCGACAGGAGAGCGAGATGGTAGACCACAATGGCGTCCTGACGATGCAGAGGCTGCTGCTGGCCGGGACGCTCGGACTGAGCATGGCGCGGAAGGCAGCGGCGATCCTCGAAGGCGATCCGGATTCCGTATCCTCGCAGCCGCAGGTGCCGCTGCTGCCACCGGTGCCGGGACCGGACGGCCAGGCACCTCAGGACCCCCGGCTGCCCGAGGGGGCGGTGCTGCGGGCGATCCTGGACGCGGCCAACGAGTGCCTGGGGCATTTCGATGACCGGCCGCCGGGCGAGCGGTGGTGCGACGCGCTGTTCCACCTGCTGGATCTGGCGGCGTTCGCCGCCGATCTCGACCAGTAGGCTCGGCCGCGAGATTTCCGGGAAATCAGCCCGAAGATGGCTGAAACAGCGTCCACAGGGTTAGCTCGGGCTCGCGCAGGGGATCGTCCAAGCATCGCCAGAGGGGTCCGCGATGACGAGGTACAGCCATATCACGTGGCGCGTGATCGCGGTGCTGGCCTTCGCCGGGACTGCCGCACTTGCTGTCACGCTTACCCGTGTCCCGGCGCGCCCCGCTCACGCGGCCCTGTCCTCCAGCCTGACGCTCAACCCGTGCGCGACGTCGGGACTTGACGCCTGGCTCGGTCTCGGAGCGACAGGATCGACGTCCATCCCCGACAACGGGCACCGTCTCCAGGCGGACACCACCTACTACACGCTGGAGTTCACCAACATCTCCGCCCGCACGTGCAGCCTGTACGGCTATCCCGAGGTGTCCGCCTACGCCGGCAGCCAGGCGACAGGAGCCCAGATCGGCAGCCCGGCGACCCACGACACCGCGATCCGCCCGCGGCCTGTGATGCTCGCACCGGGGGCGACCGCGCACTCGGTGCTCCGCGTCACTGGCACTGGCCAGTTCCAGCCGGCCGCCTGCGCGCGGGTGACCGCGCCGGAACTGCGGGTCATGCTCCCAGACCAGGGCCTGCAGGGCTCGCGGGTCCGGCCCGCGTTCGTGCCCGTCATCCTGCCCGCCTGCTCCAAGAGGGGCCCCAAGTTCCTGAGCGTGCAGGCGATACAGCCGCGGCCCGGCATTCCCGGGTTCGCATTGCCCTGACTGTAAGCTGCCAGCACGGCCGTTCGGGATGAAGATCTTGGCCGTTTTCCGTTGAGCGTGTGGCGGGGAGAATGGAGTTCATGGGTGTCAGCCAGATGAGCATCTCACCGTGCGAGGAGCCGCACGAGCCAGCGTATGAGGGACCGCGGCTAGCCGGCCGGGGGGACGTGGAAGGCCAGGACGGTCCGGGGGACAAGGCCGGCATGCCCGAAGAGCGGTACCTGGACCGCGAGGAAAGCTCGCTCAGGTTCAACGAGCGCGTGCTCGAGCTCGCGGAAGACGAGTCCGTGCCCCTGCTCGAGCGGGTGCGGTTCCTGGCCATCTTCGCCAACAACCTGGACGAGTTCTTCATGGTCCGGGTGGCCGGGCTGGTCCGGCGCATGGTGGCGGGCTTCCCGGTCGAGGGCACCGGGGTCCGGATGCCCCGGCAGGTACTCGGGAACACCCTGGACCTAGCGGGCGAGCTGACCGTCAGGCACGCCCGGGCGTTCAGCGAACGGATCCTCCCCGAGCCGACCGAACACGGCATCGAGATCCTGCGCTGGAAGGAACTGTCCGCGGCCGAGCGTGACACGCTCAGCGAGCTGTTCCGGCAGCGCATCTACCCGGTGCTCACCCCGCTGGTGGTGGACCCAGCCCACCCGTTCCCTTTCATCTCCGGCCTGTCGCTCAACCTCGCCGTCATGATCGCCGATCCCAGGACGGACGCCACGGTGTTCGCCCGGGTCAAGGTGCCGCCGCTGCTGCCCAGGTTCCTCGCGGTATCCCAGAACAGGTACGTGCCCATCGAGGACGTCATCGCCGCGCACATGACCGACCTGTTCGGCGGCGTGGAAGTGATCGAGCACCACGTGTTCCGGGTCACCCGCATCAGGGACC
>JASHYW010000484.1 GCA_030042885.1 Streptosporangiaceae bacterium
CTTGATGGTGAACCGGGTCAGCAGCCTGCGGGTGAGCAGCGTGGAGGTGAACACGACCAGCACCGTCGAGGGGACCAGGGCCAGCCCCGTCGCCAGCGGGGTAAAGCCCAGGACCTTCTGCAGGTACAGGGACACGAAATACACGTAGCCGGCCAGCACCGCGCCGATCATCAGCATGGCGCCCACCGCGGCCCGCCGGGTCCGCGCGGCCAGGATCGGCAGCGGCAGCATCGGCGCCGCGGCGGTCCGTTCGACCCCGACGAAGCCCGCGCCGAGCAGCAGCGCTGCGGCCAGCGCGGTGATCGTGGCCGGGGAGGCGAAGCCGTGCTGCTGGCCGTTGCTGAGCCCGAAGATCAGCGCCGCCAGCGCGGCGGTCACCAGCAGCGCGCCGGGCACGTCCAGGCGCTGGCCGCCCGCGGGCTGGCCGGCCGGCAGCCGCCCGGCCAGCGCGAGCATGATCGCGATCAGCGGCGGATTGACCAAGAACACCGCCCGCCAGCCCAGGTACTGAGTGAGCAGCCCGCCGGCGATGATCCCGGCGGTGGCGCCGCCGGCGGTGGTGGCCTGCCAGATCGCCAGCGCCCGGTTCCGGGCCGGCCCCTCCGGATTGGTCGTGGTCAGCATGGACAGCGCTGCTGGTGAGACCAGCGCCCCGGCCGCGCCCTGAACGATCCGGCTGATGATCAGCATGACCGGCCATAGGGACAGGCCGCACGCCAGCGACGCCAGCGCGAACAGGACCAGCCCGCAGATCAGCATGCGGCGCCGGCCCAGCAGGTCGGCCAGCCGGCCGCCAGCCAGCAGCAGCGACCCGAACGTCAGCGCATACCCGGTGACGACCCATTGCAGCTGGGCCGCGGGCATATGCAGGTCACGCTGGATCGTGGGCAGCGCCACATTCACGATGCTGAAGTCCAGCTGCAGCACGAACTGCGCGGCGCAGATCAAGACCATCGCGAACGCGGCGGCCCGCGCCGGGCGCTCGATCACTCCCCGGCCAAGCCCGCTGGTCATGCCGATGCCCTCGGCCCCGGCAGCATTCTGAGCAGCTGGAAGGCGGCGTCCGCCTGAGTGCTTACGGTCTTTGCCCATGCGCTAGCCGATTGCGGGGCTCGTCTGCTGGCCGGCACAGCTGGAGGCTGGCGACGCCGGGACGGCCGAGATCCGCCCGGTCCGCGCCGGGATCTCCAGGGCCTTGGCCATCTTGGCCAAGGCGATGACATTGGCCTTGTCGGTGGCCAGGGTGGGAAGTCGCGGACACCGGCCATGAGCCCGATCTGGTGGTCGATGAACAGCATCACCGAGTTGTCCGGGGTGGGCTTGTCGCAGGGAATCCTGCCTGCCGCCGCGGCGTCGGCGGGCGACGCTTTGAGGGGCAGGACGCTGCCGCTGGCGGGGCTGGCGATGTCGGCGGGCCGACGGCCATAGCTCTCTCCTTTTTGCTGTCCCATTCGGGAAACGTTCAGATGGAAGTAAAGTGCGCGATGGCGTGACCGCTGGATGCTAGGTCTGCTGTTGCGACAGTAAATGGCTATGCTGTCGCGCCGCTTGCCGGGGTGGTGATGCCGAACAGTGCCGTGGCGTTGCCCTGCAGGATGGCGCTGGCCTCGTGTCCGGTGATGCGCGGATCGGTGATGTAGTCGACGGCCCGGACGAAAACCTCTCCTGCCTCGTAAGGGAAATCGGTGCCCAGCAGCAGCCGGCCGGCGCCGAAAGAGTCGATCGCGCAGCGCAGGGCCGGAACGTGACCGTGCCCGACGGTGTCGTACCACATCCGGCGGGCCGCGATGCTGGGCCGCTCGGAAGTATCGGGTGCCTCCCACTGGTATTGGTCGTCGGCCCGCTGGAGCAGCATGGGCAGGGCGCCGCCCAGGTGGGAGTTGATGATCTTTATCCGCGGGTAGCGGCTGGGGATACCGGCGGTGATCAGCTGCATGGCCGAGATCGTGTCCTCGATGGGCGCGCCGATCATCCAGGTCAGGTGGTACTGGCTGATCAGCGGGGTGCACGCGCTGTTGCCCGCCGGGTGGAGGTACAGAACCGCCGCCCGCCGGTCCAGCTCGGCGAAGATCGGCTCGAACCGCGGCTCGACCAGGGCATGGCCAAGGACGGTGGTGTTCATGGTCACGCCCGCCATGTGAAGCTCGTCCAGGGCCCGTCCCAGCTCCGTGATCGACGCGTCGATGTGCGGCATCGGGGTGGCGGCGAAGGCCCGGAAGCGGTCCGGATGCCGTCCGGCCAGCGCGGCGTACTGGTCGTTCACCAAGCGGGCAGCAGCGACCGCCTTGTCGCGGTCTTGTCCATACGGCAGCTGCGGCGAGGCGGACAGGACCTGCATGTCCACACCGGCCCGGTCCATGAGACGCAGCCGGGCGTCGAGCTCTTCGCCACCCCCGGCGCCCAGGCCGCGCTGGGTTGCGGTGTCGGTGTGGCCGAGATCGACCAGCAGGTCGAGGTAGTCATCGGTCCAGTAGTGCGCGTGAACGTCGATCCTCATGATTCAGGCTCCTCCATCGGACTCGAATACCGCGGTCAGCGCGCTCCCGTCTCGCCGTAAAAGGTCCGGTTGTCCCAGAACACCAACTCCTCGTCCATCGTGCCCTGGCGGTTGCAGGTCCCGACGGTGATCATGTCGACTGGCGAGTATGACACCCGCTAGGGCGAC
>JASHYW010000485.1 GCA_030042885.1 Streptosporangiaceae bacterium
AACACCACCGACGGGCTGGTAGCCAGGTCGGTCCAGGGCTCGAGCACCTGGTCGACCGGGACCTGCGTCGGCCGGTTCAGCACCACGCCCAGGGTGCCCTGCTCCGCTTCGTGCTCCACGACCAGGACCACGGTGCGGCGGAAGTTGGGATCGGAAAGCACCGGGGTGGCGACGAGCAGGCGGCCCGCCAGGGCGCCTGGTGCTATCTCATCCATATGTCCATCATCGGTCAGGATCGGCGGTGCCATCGTCGGCGGAGGTGGCAGCATCCCGGACCGCGCCGCCTTTCCGCTGGACTCCAGGGTACGGCGCGCACCGCGTAGGCTGACAAGGTGAGCACGGAATCGGCAGTCACCCGGGCGGGTGACCCGGGACTGGCCCTCGCGGCCGACACGCGGGACCCTGTGATCGACGTCGCCCGGCTGCGGGTGGCCCTGGCCCGGCTGTCCCGCAAGCTGCGCCGCCACGAGATCGCGGGCCTGACGCCCACCCAGCTCGCTGCGCTCGCCACCGTGGGGACTTCGGGGCCGATGCGGCTCGGGGACCTGGCGGCCGCCGAGGGAATCGCGCCGTCCACGCTTACCCGGCTGGTGACCGCGCTGGAAGAAAGCGGCTACGTGCGCCGCTGCGCGGACCCGAGCGACGCGCGCGCCAGCACCCTGGCCATCACCCCGCATGGCCAGGACGTCCTCGAGCGCATCCGGTCCGAGAGCACCTTGGTGCTGGCCGCGAGCCTGAAGCTGCTCACGCCCGCGCAGCGGTCCGCGCTGGCCGAGGCCCTGCCCGTCCTGGAGCAGCTCGCCGAGGCCCCGGGGTCCGGCCCGGCCGAGACCCGCGGCCACTGAACCCGGCTGGTTACCGCAGCTCTGCCAGCCGTCTGGCCAGCTCGTCACGTTCGCGGCTGACCCCGGCGAGCCGGCCGGCCAGCTCGTCGCGTTCCCGCCGTCGGCGGGGCGATCAGAACAGCAGCGCGGACAGCGCGGAGCGAGCCCTGGTCACACGGGGATCCTTCGGCGGGAGGATGTCGAACAGGCCGACCAGGTGCGCGCGGGCCTGGTCCCGGTCCTCGCCCGACGTGCGCCGGACGACCCCGAGCAGCCGGTCGAACGCCTCCTCGATCCGCCCCGAGGCCAGGTCGATGTCGGCGACCCGGATCTGCGCGGCGACATCGGCCGGATGCTCGGCCGCTTCCCTGCGGGAGCGAGCCTGATCATAGGAGCTGACCCGGCGGAGCAGGTTGACCTGGGCCAGGCCGGTCTTGGCCACCGGATCGCCGGGCGAGGCCGCCAGTTCTTCCTCGAACACCTTGGCTGCGGCGTCCAGGTCGCCGCGTTCCATGGCCGCGCGGGCCTCGGCGTAGGCGGGCGGCATCTGGCCCGCGTCGCCGTATCCGCCAGATGGGGGGCGGGCGGGACCGGCGCCGGGGGCACCCGGACGGCCATCACGACCAGCCTGGGGTCCGCGGGCGCCTTCGCCGGGCGCGCCGAGGTCCGTGTCCTCCTCGGCCACACCCGCCGGGCGGTCGGCCAGGCGCAGGCCCATCTGCTCCGCGACCGCGAGAACCTGGCCGATCCACTGGCGGACCTGGGCCTCCGGCATCGCGCCGAGGAACCCGTCCACCAGCTGGCCGCCGATGACCGCCACCACCATGGGGATGCTCTGCACCTGCAGCGCCGCGCTCAGCTGAGGGTTCGCGTCGACATCGACCTTGGCCAGGACCCACCGGCCGCCCGCCTCGGCGGCGAGCTTCTCGAGCACCGGCCCGAGTTGCTGGCACGGCGCGCACCAGTCGGCCCATAGGTCGACGATCACCGGCATGGTCCGGGAACGCTCGACGACGTCGGTGTTGAAGGTCTGCTCGGTGACCTCGATCACGGCTCCGCTGCTGGCTGCGGCGGATTCGCCGGCCTGAGGCGCCTGTTGCCTGCGCTGCGCGGCCGCCTGTCGCGCGCTCAGATCGACGGCCCCATAGAGCGAAAAATCTCGCGGCTGCATGATTCCATCCTGCCGCATGCGGGCGGCAGTTCGATCCGGGCCTCCCCGGGCCTGCTACGGGTCATGCGGCCAGGGCGGGTTCCCGGTCACTGCGGAGCATTGGGCCGCGGCGCGACCTGGCTGGCTGGGTCGGCGAAACCGTGCGCGTAGGCGTAGCGCATGGCCTGCATGCGGTCCCGCGAGCCCGTCTTGGCGAAGATCCGGTTGATGTGCGTCTTGATCGCTGCGCTCCAGCGCTGGTGGAGCAACAGGCAAGCAAAGCGGCACGCCGCGGACAACCGGCGAACCCGCCTCTAACCGGCGCGCGGTGCCCCGCCAGGCGGCCAGGCCCGGCGCGGCACCGGGTTTGCTCGTGACGGGCCTACTGGGCGTGCTGCCCGGCCGAGTCCGCGGTCATGGCCGCGGAGAAGACCTGGCTGGACAGGATGTCCGGCGGCTCGATGCGCATCAGATCGTCCCGGCTGCAGCGGCGATCCGGGTCGGTCGCCAGGCGGTGCGCGTGCCGTAGCCTGGACCGTTCGAGCTCGTTGCGGACGCTGCGGGCGTAG
>JASHYW010000486.1 GCA_030042885.1 Streptosporangiaceae bacterium
AGCCCGGCCTGCTCGTGGGGACGTGCGCGCATTATTCCGGGCGTTCCGCGGTTAATGTACGCTGGAGTTCTCGACTGAACATTCGGTCAGTAAGGGGCTCTGGGATGCAAGGGGGCGCACGGCGCGGCCGGCCAGGCCATGACCTGGAGTCCGTGCTGCGCGGCGCGGTCAAGGTGTTCAACGAGCGCGGCTACGACGGCACCAGCATGGAGGACCTGGCCCACGAGCTCGGCATCACCAAGTCGGCGATCTACCACCACGTGACCGGCAAGGAGGAGCTGCTCCGGCTGGCCGTGAACCGGGCGCTTGACAGCCTGTTCGCGGTGCTCGACGACATCTCGGTGCTGGACGCGCCCGCGATCACGCGGCTGGAGGAGCTGGCCCGGCGCAGCGTGCTGCTGCTGGTGGCGGAGTTGCCCTTCGTCACCCTGCTGCTGCGGGTGCGGGGGAACACCCGGGCCGAGCGGGCGGCGCTGGCCCGGCGCCGCGAGTTCGACACCGCCGTCGCGAGCCTGGCGAAGCAGGCCAGGGACGAGGGCGACCTGCGGGCGGACGTCGATCCCGCGCTGATCGCCCGGCTGCTCTACGGGATGATCAACTCGGTGACGGAGTGGTACCGGCCGCGCGGCGGGGGCAGGCCGGCCGAGCTCGCGGAGGTCATCGTCTCGGTGGCGTTCGACGGGCTCAGGCTCAAGCCCTGAGCGTTACGATCACCTGGTGCTGCCGTTCTCCGCCCAGACCCGCTCGGCCAACCTGACCCGGATGGCTGAGGAGCGGTTCGACGTGCTGGTGATCGGGGGCGGGATCACCGGCGTGGGCATCGCCCTGGATGCCGCGTCGCGCGGGTTCTCGGTGGCCCTGGCGGAAAAGGACGACTTCGCAGCCGGAACGTCCGGGCGTTCGTCGCGGCTGGTCCACGGCGGTCTGCGGTACCTCGAGCACCGGGAGTTCGGCCTGGTCCGGGAGTCCTTGCGGGAACGAGGGATCTTGTTCCGGCTGGCTCCGCACCTGATCAGGCCGGTGCCCATGTACATGCTGACGGACACCTTCGCCAGCCGGGCCCGCTACCGGCTCGGGCTGACCGGATATGAGCTGCTGGCGGCGGGGCGGAACATCGGATTCCACCGGTCCGTGACCGCGAGGCAGGTCCGGGAGGCGATCCCGGGATTCGGCGGCTGGTGCGGCGGCTACCGGTACTTCGAATGCCAGACCGACGACGCCAGGCTGACCATCGAGGTGGCGCGGGCCGCGCAGGCCTTCGGCGCCGTGCTGGCCAACCATGCGCGGGTGGAAGGGTTCCTCGGTGGCGCCCGGGTCACGGGTGCGACCGCCGTGGACGAGGTGACCGGGCAGCGACTCGACATCCGGGCGCGGGCCACGGTCAACGCCGGAGGTGTCTGGGCCGATCGGGTCAGGGACCTGGCGGCCGGGGGAACAGACCGGCTGCTGCCGAGCAAGGGCGTCCACCTGGTATTCGCCCCGGGGGCGGTCCGGACCAAGGCGGCCGTGGTCGTTCCATCGGCCGCCGGCGACGGGCGCTTCATCTTCTGCGTCCCGTGGGAGGACCGGGTCTACGCCGGGACGACCGATACCCCCTATTCGGGCGACCTGGACCACCCGGCGGTTGACGACTCCGACCGTGACTACATCTTGTCGGCGGTGGCGCAGGCGTTCCCGGGCGTGACCGGGCGCGACGTGGTGGCCTCCTGGGCCGGACTGCGTCCGCTGCTGGGCGGAACCCGGGACGACGCCAGAACCTACGACCTGTCCCGCAAGCACGTGGTCATCGAGGACCCTCCCGGCCTGTTCACCATTACCGGGGGGAAGCTGACCACGTACCGGGCCATGGCCGAGGACCTCGTGGACCGGATCTGCACCGCGCTCGGGCCCGGCGGGCCGTGCCTGACCCGGAGCATCCCGCTCGGGCTGCACGGCCCGGCGGGGCAGGCGGTGCGCCTGGCCACGGCCGAGGCGGCCCGGCTGGGCCTGGCGCCGGAAGCGGGCGCCCGGCTGGTGCAGCGCTACGGCGACGACTGGCGGGAGGCCGTTCGCATGATCGGCCGGGACCCGGGACTGGGCGAGCCGGCCGCCGACGGCCTGCCCGTGCTGAACGTCGAACTGGACCTGGCTCGCAGCCGCGAGATGGCCATCACCGACGAGGACGTGCTGGTGCGCAGGACCCGGCTCACGACCCGTGACACATCGGTCCGGCTGCCCGCCTGACCCATGCCGGGTCCGATCACAATTTCAGCCGGATCGCCGCGGGAATGACCTCGAACGTGGCCGGCGTGCTGCCCAGGCTCTCCCCGTCCCCCTCAACCAGGAACGGGGGATCTGATTCTACCCGCACTCGCCTGGCCCGCAGTTCCACGATGTTCCGGTGGGGAAGGTGCGTTCCGCGGTACACCTTCGGCAGCACGGTGAAGGCCTCGGATTTCGGTCCCACCATGACCAGCACGTCAAGGGCGCCATCGTCGGGCTCGGACTTCGGCGAGATCTGCATCCCGCCGCCGTAGAACCGGCAGTTCGCCACCACCACGTTGTGAACCCGCCACTGGTACTCCTGGCCGTCGGCATCGACCTGCACGGTGGCCGGACGGAAACGCGGCAAGGTCAGCCAGAACCCGCAGAGGTACCTGGCGGATCCGAGGAGGCCCGGGAGGCCGGACGCCCGGGCTACCACCGCTGCGCCCAGGCCGGCTTCGGCGATGTTCGGGAAGTACCTGGTGACTTCGGCCGTGCCGGACATGAAGGTGACCTGGCCTACGTCGATGGGGCGGACCCGGTCTCCGGCGAGGTGATGGGCGGCCCGCACGGCGTCGCCGGGGAGGCCGAACGATTTCACGAAATCACATCCGGAGCCGGCCGCCACCACCCCGAGCACGGCGCCCGGGACGATCGGCTGGCCGTCCTCGAGCATCCCGTTGACCACTTCGTGGACGGTTCCGTCACCTCCCGCCGCGACCAGGTACCGCTCGCCACTGTGAAGGGCATCCCGGGCGGCCTCGGCAGCGTGGCCGCGATGAGTGGTCGGCACGACACGGTAATCGAGCCGGGCGTCCCGCAGGATGCGCTCGATCTCGGGGAGCCTGGCCCCCACTTTCCCCTGCCCGGCCCGGGGATTGGCGATGACCACGAGCGGGCCGAACGGGCTGGTCACGGCAGGCTCCGGCCGGTGGTCATGGCAGCAGGACCCCGGGATTCATGATCTGATCCGGGTCGAGGGCAGCCTTGATCTTCGTCAGCACATCCACTCCGGTCGTCCCGAGCTCTTCGGCCAGGAACCTGGATTTCAGCCGGCCGACGCCATGATGGTGGGTGATGGTTCCGCCCACGGCGGCACAGCATCGCACGGCCTCATCCCACGCCGCACGGTACCGCACCTCCGCGTCACGGTCGTCGGATCCGCTGATCAGGAACGTGAAGTACAGCGACGAGCCGGATGAGTACAGATGAGACAGGTGACACACCACGGCCTGCGAGTGCGCGGCCAGGGCTGCCCGTATGCCCTCATACAGCCGCGGCACCGCAGACCACAGCCCGGCGACCTCGAGCGTGTCCACCATGACCCCGGGGCCGAACGCCCGGTCGGGCCCCATGATCGAAAGGTAGGTGCCGACAGCGTCATTGCGGTGCTCCCACCAGTGCTCCCCGTACGAGGAGCCGAGTTCGCCCGACGCCCCGGCCCGCTGCATGATCTCGCGGGCCAGCTCCTTGCGGGTCTGCTGTCCCCACTGGCCTGCCGGAAAGCCGAGGATCCCCACGCACCCGCCGGACAGGCCGAGCGAGGAGAAGCTGAGCTGTGCGTCGGCCTCGTCGTAGCCCCGGATGACCGCGGCCCCGAGCTCGGCCCGCACCGCTTCGGCCAGGCCGTCAGCCAGTGCGGTGAAGGACGGGAAGCCGAAGGCCAGCCACTGGAAGCCAGCCGGCCGGGCCCGGCACGCCAGCGCGGCTTCGGTGATCACCGCGAGAGTCCCCTCCGACCCGACCAGGAGCCGCCGCAGGTCCGGCCCGGCGGCAGAACGCGGCACCGGCCGGCAGCGCAGGATCCCGCCCTGCGGGAGGACCGCGGTCAGGCCCAGTAGCACGTCCTCGATCGTTCCGAATCCCGCGGACGCCTGCCCGGCCGAGGACGCGGCGATCCAGCCCCCGACCGTGGACCCGGCGATCGACTGCGGATAGTGCCCGACCGTCAGCCCATGCTGGGCCAGGGCCGCCTCCAGCTGGCCGCCGCGCACGCCGGCCTGGACCTGGACCACCCGCGAGGTCAGGTCGACCTCGGTGATCGCGTTCATACGGGACAGGTCGAGCACGACCGACCCGGCGGCCGCCTCAGCCCCGCCGCAGACGCCGGAGCCGCCTCCGCGGGGGATCACGGCCGTGCCCGTCTGGCAGGCCCAGGCCATCACCGTGGCCGCATCCTGCGTGCTGGCCGGGAAGACCACCGCGGCTGGTACCGGAAGCTCGTCGCCGCGGACACGCCGCAGAAGCGCCAGGGCCCATGAGTCGATGGCCCGTTCACGCAGGATCTCCGCGTCGGTGGTGACCGCGCCGTCCGGCAGACGGCTCGCCAGGAGGTTCAGGGTGTCCACGCCGCGGATAGTAGCCCAGGCAACGCTGTCCGGCCCCGGTGCAACGCTTATGGTGGGTTCCTGGCGATAAGGAGGCAGCGATGAGCGGTGTGCTTTCCGAGGCACCCGGTGTACCCGGGCCTGAAGCGGTGCCGGGCAAGGTGTTCCGTCGGAACTGAACCCGGTCGATTTCCTGCACCGGACCTCGACCGGCAAGATCCAGAAGTTCGTGCTGCGCGAGCACGAATGCAGGGCCAGGACAAGCGGATCAGCGGGGGATAGACCGGGCGCTCGCCCGTGGCCGGGTCACGAGCTCGCCGCCTGCTCACAGGTTCCCGGCTGCTCCAGGACGATGTACTGGTGGCCGCCGATCCAGATGGTGCCGGAGCGGACGAAGCCTGACTGCTCGGCGACGTGCAGCCCGACCGTGTTCCACTCCGGCACGGTGGTGCGCAGCCGGCGGTCCAGCGCGACGGACCGGGCGTAGGCGACGGCGGCACGGCCGAGTTCGGCTCCCAAGCCCTGGCCGGACAGGTCGGAGCGGATGCCGATGGCGATGTCCAGGACGGCCGGGTGGCCGGCCTCCCCCGCCGCCCGGGCGGGCTCGCCCAGGCAGCAGAAGCCGAGCAGCGAGTCCTGGCTGTCGGCGACGGCCCAGTAGCCCTCGTCCGGCGGGAACGGCTCGAGGGCGTCGTAGACCTGCCAGGCTCCCGGCTGGGGCGAGGCGGCCAGCGTCAGGCCGTCCTCGATGGTCAGCTGCCGGACGTGGAACGGCGGGACCGGCTGGGCGCGGGCAGCGCTGTCGGGAGCCACGTGCGCTCCTTTACTGGTCGAAGTCGATGACGACGCGGTCCGCGGCCGGATGCGACTGGCAGGCCAGGGCGTAGCCGGCGTCGACCTCCGCGGGCTCCAGCGCGTAGTTGGCGTCCATCCGCACCTTGCCCTCGATGACCTTGGCCCGGCAGGTGCCGCAGACGCCGTTCTTGCAGGCGAAGGGGGCGTCCGCCCGGTACCGGAGGGTCGCGTCGAGGATCGAGGCGCCGTCCTCGGGCAGGACGAAGCTCTGCGAGCGGCCGTCGAGAAGGACGGTGACCGACGCCCCGGTGGCGGGCTCTGGCTCGGCTGCCGCGGGGATCCGGTCCCCCGCGGCGGGCGGCGGGCCCACGAAGAACAGCTCGCGGTGAATGTGCTCGGAGCCGGCGCCGTGGGCGAGCAGGACCTGGCGGGCGACGTCGGTCATCGGCAGCGGGCCGCACAGGAACCACTCGTCGACATCGCCCGGCAGGACCAGGTGGTCCAGGATGCGCCCGAGCCGGCCGGCGTCGAGCCGGCCGGAGAGGATCTCGACGTCCAGGGGCTCCTCGTCGAGCACGTGGATCAGCTGGAACCGGTCCGGGTAGCGATCCTTC
>JASHYW010000487.1 GCA_030042885.1 Streptosporangiaceae bacterium
CTACGGGCCGTCCTGCCTTCAAACCCCTGAGCACCAGCCATTTGCGACCGGCAACGTTCGCCGGTCGGCCAGGCCAGCTGCGCCGGTTGCGGACCCGCTGTCCCTGCCCGGCCATCGGCCAGTACCAGCCCCGGATCTCGGCTAGCTAAGCGGGCTCGGCGCGCCATACCCGATCCTCAGCACGGCTTGGCCAGTACGCAGCGTGACCTGTTGGACCCAGACAGGGTGGTACTCGGCTCGCTGCGTGTCGATGAACGACCGCATCCAGCCGAGATATGCCGCACGCGTGAGGTGCGCCGCCGGGACGGTCGTCGCCAAGTCCACCCACCGCAGGAGGCTGGCAGGTCCGCCGCCAGGCGATTGGCTGGCGAAGTCCACGATGCGCAACGGATGGCTATGGGCCATGGTGACGATGAGCAGCGGCAGCCAAGGGGCAATCTGGCCGCTGAGGAGCTGCGCCCTGGCTGTGGCGGAGAGCCTGATATTGCTGTTGGTAAGCAGCTGGGCATCGGCAGCTTTCCTGGCGCGCAGCGCCGCGGGCAGGGCGGCGCGATACGCCGCGGCGCCGCCGGGATAGACCCACATGATGTCGATCCTGTCGTTTCCCGTGCCGAAGCTCGCGATGATGGCCGGAGCGTAGACGGCCAGACGGCTGCCGAACTGGTTCCGGACTGTGGCAGTAGCCACCACCAGGTCGGAGCCGAGGGGGTCGTTCGAGGCAGGCCCGAGCACCAACAGGTTCGAGGCCGGGAAGCCCCTGCTGACCAGATCCGCGCACACCTGGGCATCGCATGACACGACCGCGGCGGGGCTGGCCTGGTGCAGTATCCAGGTGATCGCCTGCGTTCTCGCCGCAGCCTCAGCGGCGAGTTGGCTGATCCGGGCGTGGCCACCCGTTGGCCGCTCCAACGATGCGCCCCGCCGGGAAACAGCGAACGCAAACCCGCCAGCACCGACAACCAGCACGATCAAGGTCAACAGCGCAGCCGCCCGCCAGCGCCACGATGCGCGGCCATTTTCGCGCCGCCTCCACCGTAGCCTGGACGCCAGGCCACCGCCGATCAGGCCATCGCCGCTGCCGACCTGCGGCTCGGGCGGCGCCGCAGGCGCCTGCTCTGAGCTAGCTGTCTTCTCGTCCGTGTCGAGAGCCGACACTATCGGCGGCATCGGGCCCATGAGCCCCGCCCCGGCGGCCACCAACTCGCTGAGCGCGCCGCGGGCCGACGGCCTGACGGCTGCATCCTTGTTGAGGCAACGATGGACGAGGGAGCCCAGTGGTTCGGGAAGCCTGCCCACATTTGCCTCGGAATGAAGAATGGCGAACGCCGTGGCGGTCAGCGACTCGCCCTTGAAGGGCAACTCACCGGTACCCACGAACGCCATCGTCACAGCCCACGACCACATGTCGGCCGCCGCGGTCACCCGCTCCCCGGCCAGCTGCTCAGGAGCCATGAACGCCGGAGTTCCGATGGCGACCTGGCCAGACATTCCGGTGGTGGTCATGCCGGGAACGGCCGCCAGCCCGAAGTCGATCACCACCGGTCCGTTGGGCCCGAGAAGGACATTGGCAGGCTTGAAGTCGCGGTGCACCATCCCGGCGGCATGCACCGCGCTCAGCGCGGTCAGCGTTGCGACGGCGATGCGCTCCAGCGTTGCGCCGGTGCGGGGCCCGAGCTGCTCGACGACTTCTACCAGCGATGGCCCGCTGACGTATTCACTGACGATGAACGGCCGCCGTTCGAAGATTCCCGCGTCCAGAACTTGCGCGGTGCAGAACCGGGCGACCCGCTGCGCAGCGGCGACCTCCTTCAGGAAGCGGCTGCGGACCTGTGAGTCCGTGGTTGGAGGCAGAAGCTTGACCGCCGCCCGGCTTCCGGCAGGACCGACAGCCAGGAACACCACGCCCTGCCCGCCTTCCCCGAGGCGGCCGAGCAACCGGTACCCACCCACCTTGCGCGGATCCGTGTCGCGCAGGGGAAGCATTCCAGACATTGTGGACTGAGCGGATGTCACGCGGCCATTTTGCCCTGGTGGCTCAGCGCACGCCACGATTCCGTTTCGCCAGTTGCCTGCCGCAGCTTTCCACCATGCAGCCGCTTACGCTTCCGGGAACTGCTGCCTCGCGGCCACGTCCGCGCGGGGCTCGCGCCAAACCTGTCAATCGCGATCACCGCAGTCCTGGGTAACGGCCCAGGACATCGTTCCCGGGCCGAAGATCTCCGCGCTGGCAGAAAAGGCAGTGGTGTTCCTCTTGCCCCTCTTGGGGCCTACCCGGGGTTACCCGGCTGGCTCCCTGCTTGGGGGCTGCCAGCGCCATTGCCCTCATAGGGCAGTACGACGCTCCGTAACAAGTGTTCCGCTAGTTGGCCGCACACAACTGCGGCTGGTGGTGCCCTCCGCAGCCGTCCTGCGCGCCCTGACCCTGACGCGGATCGATGATCTGCTGCCGATCTACCCGAGCCTGAGCCCGGCCGTGGCCGCAGCACCGGTGCCCGGGCGGGAAGCCCGCCACGAGTGATCACCGGCCGGCCGCTCCGGGGCCGGTACTGGATAGGGCGCAAGATGCCCTGTGAGCGGGTAGGCCCTGGTGAGGCGCTGGCAGGCAATGGTGAGATCCAGATCCGGGAGGTGCTCCCGGGAGAGCACGCGGCCAGGTCCGGGCCGCGGTCGGCCGCCACTGGCCTCCTACGCCCCTTTTATCGTGGCCAGGTGCCTGTTGCCTGCCTGCTGGCTCCGGAGTCAGCAGGCAGGCAACGGCGCGCGCCTGCGCCGCTGCGGCGCGCGCCGTTGCACGGCCACAGAAGTGGCTTGCCGGGCGGTCTCCGTTGGCCGGAATTATCCGGATCGGGTCCTGGGGTCGCTCTTATTCAACGTCTTGGCTGCCCGGTTTCTCTCCGTTCCGGCGTGACTGCCGGGTCTTCCCCGGGCAGTGCGTCCGGTCCAGTCCCCTGGTTCTCCGCGCAGACATCTTCTTGTTCTTGTTTGTAAGGCGTCACGCTGGCTGCCCAGGGCCGGAAGTCCCGGGCCAGCGGGCCGAAGGTCCTGGCCAACGTCAGCATGCTGATCGGGGGAGGCTGCCGCGAGGCGCCGCAGGTCAGGCATGACCCTGAGGGCGGCTGGCCACGATGCATATGCCACCGCCAGCAGCCAGGCTGGTGCCTGACCCTAAGTTCGCCCGCGGCGCAGCAGCGCGGCGGCGGGCTGGCCGGCCAGCGGGCCGGTGCGGTCCGGCAGCTGCACGACGATCGAGTCCTGGTGCAGCGCAGCCCAGACCAGCCCATCATCGAGGGGAACCTCGGTGCCAGTGTCCGAGTCGCCGATGAGGAACTCGGTCGGGCGCCGCCCGATCCGATAGCGCACCCCCTCGCCATCGCGTGAGACATCAGCCGCCACCAGCAGGACGGCTACCTGCTCCTCGGCGAGCTGCTGGGCGACGGC
>JASHYW010000488.1 GCA_030042885.1 Streptosporangiaceae bacterium
CCAGGCCTTCACCGGGAGCGCCGCCGCCAGGCGCAGGTACTGGGCGCGCAGCCACCTCGGCTGGCGGCACATCGCCCGGGCCGTCCCCAACCACGGCCATCACGCCGTCGCCGAACTGGAGCGCCGCGGGCTGCTGGCCGGGATCATCACCCAGAACGTGGACGGCCTGCACCAGGCCGCGGGGGCGTCCGGAGTGACCGAACTCCACGGCAGCGTGCACCGGGTCATCTGCCTGTCGTGCGGCCAGCGGACGTCCCGCCGCGACCTCGACCGACGGCTTACGGCCGCCAATCCCGGCTGGGACGCGGAATCGGGGGCTTTGATCAACCCTGACGGCGATGCCGTCCTGGCCGGAGATGCGACGGACTCGTTCCAGGTCGTCGACTGTGCGTCGTGTCAGGGAGTACTCAAGCCGGACGTGGTGTTCTTCGGCGAGAACGTGCCGCCGCAGCGGGTTGAGTCTTGTTACGCGCTGGTCGATCGGGCCAGCTCACTGGTCGTCCTAGGTTCTTCGCTGACCGTCATGTCGGGATTCCGTTTTGTGCGCCACGCGGCCGGGCGCCAGTTGCCCGTTGTGATCGTCAACCAGGGATCCACCCGCGGCGACGAGTACGCCTCCGCGACCATCGACGCTCCCCTCGGCCAGGTCCTGACCGCGCTGGTGGCCGCGATCGAGGAGCGACAATGACTCCTCCCGGAGGCGACTTCGACGTCGTGACCGGGGCGTTCAGCTATTCGGGAGCGGCCATCGCCAGCGAACTGCGCGCGGCAGGCCGGCGCGTGCGCACGCTCACCGGCCATCCCGGCCGCGCTCCTGAAGGCACCCCCATCGAGGTCAGGCCGCTCGATTTCACCGATCCCGCGGGGCTGGCCGCATCGCTGCGCGGCGCCCGGACGCTCTTCAATACCTACTGGGTGCGCTTCGCGCACGGACAGGTCAGCCACGAGACCGCGGTGGCACAGTCGCGCGTGCTGTTCCAGGCCGCAGCAGAGGCGGGTGTGCCCAGGGTCGTGCACGTGTCGATCACCCACCCGAGCGCTGACTCCCCTTACCCGTACTTCCGCGGCAAGGCGGCGGTCGAGCAGGCTCTGCGTGATCTTCGCTTGTCCCACGCCGTGCTCCGGCCCGCGATCCTGTTCGGCGGACACGGCGTCCTGATCAACAACATCGCCTGGCTTCTCCGCCGCCTGCCGGTCTTCGCCGTGGGCGGGACAGGCGAGTACCGCATCCGTCCTATCCATGTCCACGACCTGGCCCAGCTGGCCATTGAGGCGGGAGACTCGACCGAAACCGAGGTCATCGACGCGGTCGGTCCCGAACGGCCCACCTTCGTCGAACTCGTCCAGTTCATCAAGGAGGCGGTCGGCAGCCGCAGCCAGGTGGTCCGCGTCCCCGGATCGCTCATCCCGCCCGCAGCCCGTCTCCTCGGGCTGGCGCTGCGCGACACCCTGCTCACCGCCGAGGAATACCAGGCCATGGCCGACGGCCTGGCTGACACCGACGGTCCGGCGACCGGCGAGACCTCCCTGACCCAGTGGATCACCGACCACAAGGGCACGCTCGGCCGCACCTATGCCAACGAGCTCAACCGCCACTTCCGTTAGCTCCCGCTCATGCCCTAAGCGAGGGCGCGGGGATGGGAAGACGCGTAGACCTCGCGGAGCCTGTCCACGGTGATCAGGGTGTAGACCTGGGTGGTCGCGACTGACGCATGACCCAGCAGTTCCTGGACCACGCGGATGTCGGCGCCGCCGTCCAGCATGTGCGTGGCGAACGAGTGCCGCAGGGTGTGCGGTGACACATCGGCTAGTCCGGCGCGAGCGGCCGCGGCGTGCAGCACGCCCCAGGCACCTTGCCGGGTGAGGCGGCCGCCCCGCGCGTTCAGGAACACCGCCGGGCTGACCGATATGCGCTTGGAAGCCGCGGCGAGGGCCGGCCTGGCCCGCACCAGGTACGCCTCGAGGGCCCGCACCGCGTAGCTGCCCACGGGGACTACCCGCTGCTTGCCGCCCTTGCCGGCCAGCCGTACGACCGGGTCATCATCCAGCCGGAGTTCGTCGATGTCGAGCCCGGTCGCCTCGGAGATCCGGGCCCCGGTGGCATACAGGAACTCCAGCATCGCCCGGTCCCGGAGCAACCGCGGGTCCACCCCGGCCGCAGCCCCGGAGACCGCCGGCAGCGGGCCCCCTGTGCGGCCAGAGGTGCCGGGGCCGGGGCCAGGCGGCGCGGTCACCTCACCCGAGTTATCGGGTCCGGGACCGGATGCGGCGAGCAGGCGTTCGACCTCGGCGAGGGTGATCGCCTTTGGCAGGCGTTTCGGCGGTGCGGGCGGAGCCACCTCCCGGGCCGGATCCGCGTCAGCCAGACCCTGCGCTACGGCGAAGGCATGCAGACCCCGGACCGCGATCACGGCCCGGGCGGCCGAGCTGACCGCCAGCGGCTCGTGCTCGGCGTCACCCTCCCGCAGCGATGCGAGGAACTCCGCCACGTCGGCGGCTGTGACCTCGCCGAGCCGGGCCTTCCCTCGCCCCGAGAGCGCAGACTCGTACCGACCCAGATCCCGCCGGTACGACTCGACCGTGTTCGCCGCCAGCCCCCGCTCGACAACCAGGTATTCCAGGTACGCTCGCAGGGCCCCGCTGATGGTCTGGCCGGCCGCCATACCGCCACGCTGCCATAACTAAGACGCTCGGGCACGAGGACGCGCGGGCGGATAGCGGGTGAGGCCAATGTGTCGTGTGAGGTCGCCAGGATCTGTGGGATGAAGGGGGTATGAAAAAGCCCACGCACCGGTGAACGTGGTCGCGGCGGTACCCCGCCCTCGCGAAGCCTGGTTAGTTGAGGACTTCAGCGATGGGCGTATAGGGCAGGCCGTGAGCCTCGGCCACTGGTTCGCAGGTCACCGCGCCGTCGTAGGTGTTCAGGCCCAGGGCCAGGGCAGGGTCAGCCCGGAGGGCGTCGCGCCAGCCCCGGTTCGCGATCTCGACGGTGTAGGGCAGCGTGACGTTGGTCAGCGCGTAGGTGGAGGTGTGCGGGACGGCGCCCGGCATGTTGGCCACGCAGTAAAACAGCGCGTCGTGTACCCGGTAGGTGGGGTCGGCGTGCGTGGTGGGCCGGGAGCCCTCGAAGCAGCCGCCCTGGTCGATCGAGATGTCGACCAGGACCGCACCGGGCTTCATCCGGGACACGAGCTCGTCGCTGACCAGCCGCGGGGCCTTGGCCCCCGGCACCAGGACCGCGCCGATCACCAGGTCGGCGTCGATGACGGCGCGTTCGATCTCATACGCGTTGGACGCGACCGTCTGGCAATGGCCCTGATAAATGGCGTCCGCCTGGCGGAGCCTGGCGACGTTCTTGTCCACGAGCAGCACCTCGGCCTGCATGCCGAGGGCGATCGCGGCCGCGTTCATCCCGGAGACACCCGCGCCGATCACGACGACCTTGGCCGCATACACGCCGGACACCCCGCCCATCAGCACGCCGCGCCCGCCGCCGTCCCGCTGCAGGTGATGCGCGCCCACCTGCGGGGCCATCCGGCCGGCAACCTCGGACATCGGGGCGAGCAGGGGCAGCGACCCGTCGGGCAGCTGGACGGTCTCGTACGCGATCGAGGTGACGCCGGAGGCGAGGAGCGCGTCGGTGCAGGCCTTCGAGGCGGCCAGGTGCAGGTAGGTGAACAGCGCCTGCCCGGCCCGCATCCGGTGATACTCCTCCTCTATGGGCTCCTTGACCTTGAGGATCAGCTCGGCCTCGCCCCACACCTCGTCCGCCGTGGGCAGGATCTTCGCGCCGGCGGTGATGAAGTCCTCGTCGGGTATTGACGAGCCCACCCCCACTCCGGCCTGGATGACCACCTGGTGGCCGCCGCGGACCAGCTCGTGAACGCCGGCAGGCGTGATCGCCACCCGGTATTCGTGGTTCTTGACTTCGGTGGGAATTCCGACCTTCATGGTGGTCCTTCCAGACTGGGAGCCTCATTGCTCCTCGGGCGCATCGGCCGGGCGAAGCCGGTCAAACCCCTCTGACCTGGCAGCATACCCCGCCATGATCGCCAGGGCCGCGGGGCCGTTGTGCAGCTCGCCGGCGAAAACCTTGCGAACCGCCTCGTCCAGCGGCAGCCAGCCCAGCAGCAGGTGAGCTTCCTCGTCCCTGGGCACGAAGTAGCGTTCGGCCGCGGGGACGGCTTCCAGGTCGCGGGCCAGGAAGATGCGCAGGCGCTCGGTGCTGAAGCCGGGCGAGGAGTAGTAGTCGACCAGTACCCGCCAGTCCCGGGCCCGATAGCCGGTCTCCTCCACCAGCTCGCGCTGCGCGGTGAGCCACGGATCCTCCCCGGCGACGTCCCGCAGGCCGGCCGGGATCTCCCACAGCAGGCGTCCCACCGGATGGCGGTACTGCCGGATCATCAAGATCCGGTCGGCGGCGTCGAGGGCGAGTGCGGCCACCGCGCCAGGGTGGACCACCACGTCCCGTTCGGCCAATTGATTATCGGGAGTGCGGACCTTGTCGCCCCGTACGGTAATCAGGCGGCTGCGGGTCAATTCCGCCGACGAGACTACAGGCCAGTGCTCAACGGTGTCGGAAATGTTCATGCGCTCGCCGCTGCGCGGGCGCCGGCCAGGTTGCTGGCGGACTTGGAGCGCGCGAGCGCGGCGGCGATGAGGCCGCTGAACAGCGGATGCGGCCGGGTCGGGCGGGACAGGAATTCCGGATGCGCCTGGGTGCCCACGAAGAACGGGTGGGACGCAAGCTCGGCGAACTCGACCAGGTGCCCCTCCGGCGAGAGCCCGGAGAAGACCAGCCCGGCCTGCTCCAGCGCCGCGCGGTAGGAGTTGTTGACCTCGTACCTGTGCCGGTGCCGTTCCTCGACCAGGGTGCTGCCGTACAGTTCCTCGACCCGCGTCCCGGGTTTCAGCACAGCCGGGTACAGGCCCAGGCGCATGGTGCCGCCCATGTCCCGCTCCCCCGCCACCACATCCTCCTGATCCGCCATGGTGGCGATCACCGGGTACGGGGTGGCCGGGTTGAACTCGGCGCTGTCCGCCCCGGCCAGCCCGGCCAGGTCCCTGGCCACCTCGATGACCATGCACTGCAGGCCCAGGCACAGGCCCAGGATCGGGATGCCGTGCTCGCGCGCATAGCGGATCGCGCCGATCTTTCCCTCGATGCCGCGGACCCCGAAGCCGCCCGGGATCAGGATCCCGTCCACCTCGTCGAGTTCGGCGGCGGCGCCTGCCGGTTCCTCGCAGGCGTCGCTGATCACCCAGCGGATGTTCACCTGGGCGTCGTTGGCGAAGCCGCCTGCCTTGAGCGCCTCGGCCGGTGACAGGTACGCGTCGGGCAGGTCGACGTACTTGCCGACCAGGGCGATCGTGATGCTGTGGGCAGGCCGGTGCACCCGGCGCAGCAGGTCATCCCACTCGGTCCAGTCCACGTCGCGGAACGGCAGGCCGAGCCGGCGCACGACGTAGGCATCCAGGCCCTCGGAGTGCAGGACCTTCGGGATGTCGTAGATGGATGACGCGTCGGGAGCGGAAACCACCGCCTCTTCGTCCACGTCACACATCAGGCTTATCTTGCGTTTCAGGTTGGCGTTGATCGGGCGGTCGGAGCGGGCCACGATCGCGTCGGGCTGGATGCCGATGCTGCGCAGCGCGGCCACCGAGTGCTGGGTGGGCTTGGTCTTCAGCTCGCCGGACGGGCCGATGTAGGGCAGCAGGCTGACGTGCAGGAAAAAGCAGCGGTCCCGGCCGATCTCGTGCCTGATCTGGCGGATGGCCTCCAGGAACGGCTGCGACTCGATGTCGCCGACCGTGCCGCCGACCTCGGTGATGACCACGTCAACGTCGTCCCCGCCCATCTTCAGGATGCGCGACTTGATCTCGTTGGTGATGTGCGGGATGACCTGCACGGTGTCGCCCAGGTAGTCGCCCCGCCGCTCCTTGGCGATCACCGTGGAGTAGATCTGGCCGGTGGTGGCGTTGGCCTGGCCCTGGAGGTTGGTGTCCAGGAAACGCTCGTAATGCCCGACGTCGAGGTCCGTCTCGGTGCCGTCGTCGGTGACGAACACCTCGCCGTGCTGGAAGGGGTTCATCGTGCCCGGGTCGACGTTGAGGTAGGGGTCAAGCTTCTGCATGGTGACCCGCAGCCCTCTGAGCTTGAGCAGCCGGCCCAGGCTGGACGCGGTCAGTCCCTTGCCGAGGCTGGAGGCGACCCCTCCGGTGACGAAGAGGTGCCGGGTGAGGGCAGGCCGTGGATGGAGTGATGATGCGGCCACTATGAGACTCCCGTGGTGTCCGGTAGGGCAGGGAAAAGCTGCAGGTCCACGGGCCACCAGGATAACAGTTCGGCGGCGGCGGGCCCGGCATTTGCTTGGCGATGTGCTACCGCGTCGGCCATCGCGACGTCTTCGGTGTGGTGCGCCTCGCCGAATCTGGCCAGCATGACGTCGGAGGCGACGGCGAGGAGGAAACCCACCCAA
>JASHYW010000489.1 GCA_030042885.1 Streptosporangiaceae bacterium
AAATCGGCGTCAGACTCGATGGCGCGGAAGACCGGCAGCAGATCAGCGAACGACCAGCCCGGGTTGCCCGCGGCCGCCCACCGGTCGTAGTCCTGCGGCCATCCCCGTAGCGCGAAGCACGCGTTGGTCGCCGAACACCCGCCCATCAGGCGTCCCCGGGGCAGCGGGACCGTACGCCCGCGCTCATCCGGCTCCGCTATGAAACCCCAGTCGTGGCTGGTGGCCGGCATCGATCCATCCGCGATGTCAGCCGGCAGATCGCCGGCCGCCGGGTAGTCAGGCCCGGCCTCCAGCAGCAGCACCCGGCAGCGGTCGTCCGCGCTGAGCCGGGCCGCGGCCACGCAGCCGGCGGACCCGCCGCCCGCCACGATCACGTCGTATCCCATCCCGACCCCCTTCATCCTTCCGGCGCCGAGCCAACGGCCCCGGCGTCAGGCGCGCCGGCCGAACCGGGCCAGCAGCACGATCTGGGCGTCCGCATCGCCAGGCACCGGCGGCCGCGCCGCGATCACGCCCGCACCGCGGTACGCGTCCTCCACCGCCTCGAACCAGGTCGCGCAGGACGCCACAAGCCCGGTGTCCAGGCGCTCGTCCGCGCCGATCGCGCGGGCCAGGTCCCACGCGTGGATCAGGTGGTCGGCGAACAGCTGCAGCGCGTACTCCCGGCCCGGGAAATCGCCGAACGACAGGTGCACGATCCGGTCCATCGCGCCTTGCTCCCCGACCGCCCGCACCGCCGCGGCAGACGCCAACGTCCAGGCGGCCTTAGGATCAGCACCAAGCACATCGCCGTCAAAGCGGTCACCTACCTCGGCGATCGTGGAGCCGGCCAGCAGTGGCGGCGCCCACAGATCCTCGCCGACAACGTGATTCACCAGGTCGCGGACGCACCAGTCCTCATCCGGGGTCGCGGCCAGCCACTGGTGATCGCCGATCAGCCGCACGCGTGCGTCGAACTCCGCGACCGCGCCACCGAACATCGCCGCGATATCCATGTCCCCTCCCTGACTCGAGCCTGTACGCCCACCTTAGACACCGGACCGCTGCGGTGGCGCGATGAAACCCACCGGCAACGCCGGCGAGCGAAACTGCATCACGGCGCGTGCCCTGGGGGCCGAACCCCGGCCCCAAGCAGGTGATGGCTTTGTGGACCGGAGCGACGGCCCAGGCCACTGACCCTGGCATCCTCTCCGCGAGCCAGGACAACCACCAGCTCCTGCAGGCGGCAAGCCGCCTGCAGGACGACTGGCGATAGCACCCAACGTCCTGTTATGCGCGGCCACGACCGCAGCGAGCCCGTGCTCCAGAGCCGCCCAGATCTCTATAAGGCGGTTCTACGGGCGGTCGCTCATGCCAGGGCGTAAACGCTCAGTGACTATGGAATCCTCCGACTGCTCCGCGGCGAGGTCACGCCGGACTGGGCCGGCAGGCGTGTGCGGTGACCGTGCGGGTCTCTGCCGAGTGCTCACCGGGACGAAAGGTCGAGCGCGTCGGGATGGGCCCGGCGATAGTGCTCGGTCAGGGCCTGGCTGATAGTGCCGGGCCGGTACGCGACCGTGCGGTGGCAGAGCTCGCAACGCGTGAGCGGCAGGTGGGTGACCGTCACCGGGAAGCGGCGGGAAGGTGATGACGTGCTCATTTGCATCCATAATGCCAGCCCATCCGGAGTGACCTCGCCCACGCTTGTTTCGTGCTCGCCGGGGTCGTCGGTAATCCCCTGGGAGTGTGGAGACTGTGAGTGCGTCAGCGGGAATGCGGGCAGTGGCGGATGGCCATTGCCTAGACCTTCCCCGCTGCGCTGGCCCGGATACTCGGGCAGAACGTTCTCTTCGCGGCATAGCGGATTTTCAGCCCAGGATGGCAATGCATAAACATGCGGTGTGGCCGGCTGTCAAGGGTTCTTGATAATCGCGCGCCGGCCCGCCGCTGTGCGCGCAACTCCCCTGGGCCGCCGGGGATGCGGCCGTGCCGCGGCTTAGGGACATTATGCGGCGCGGCGGGCGGGGCGATCGCTGAACACCCAGGTGGTGCCGCCGGCGGGCGGCGCCCTGCGATCGTGCCGTAAGCGGCCGGACGCAAGCTGATGACCCGCTGGGCGGGGACATCGGATGCGTTCTTTGCCGCGGCGTCAGGCGCAATCACGTCTCAATCATGAATCAAGGCTGCGCTGGCACGCTCTGCCTGTGGAGGCGGCATCAAGCCGGTTCTGGGGAGGGGAAAAGAGATGAACTGGTTCTGGATGAACATGCCGGCAGCCCTGGTGTTCGTCGGGCTCTGGTCGGGGATCCCGATGTGGCTGGTCCTCAAGCGCCCGGACCGGGGCCCGCAGTCACTAGCGGTGCAGGCTTCAGCCCGGATCGGCCCGGTTGCGCCTGCCGAGCCGCACATCATGCCGGTCCCGCGGCGCAGCGAGCACCCGGTGGGCGTGTGACCGCAACCGGGGAGGCGATGACTGCCGTGGTCAGCAGGGAGCGCGCGAAGGCGCCGTGGCTCAGCGGCGTCGTCGGCCTGGTCATCCTGGCGGCCGCATTCATGATGATGGCCTGGGCGGCACCATCGCTGGCCCACCCGCGACCGCACGGGGCTCCGGCCCCGCCGGCCACCGTGTCCACCTCCTCGCTGATCACCGGGAGCTGGTCCGCGACGTGGACAGGCCGGGCGGGCCAGGGCCGCCGGGCAGGCTGAGCGCAGCTGGTCGCCAAGGAGGCGAAATGACTGCCATCGTCATCAGGGACAACGCGAAGGCGACACGGCTCGCCGGCCTAGCCGGCGTCCGCCCACAGGCGTGCGACATCGTTCAGCGGGCCATGGCTTGCGCGGCCGCTACGATCTTGATCTGCGCTGTCGCCGCGGCCCTGGCCCAGCTAGCGGCCGAGTTTCTCAGCTTCCCTGCTCCGATCGCGGTCACCGCGATGACGCTGATGGCCGCGGCCTTGCTCGATTCGCTGTGCCGTCACCTGCGCACGCCGGCCAGGCACCGGCCGGGCCCGGGGAACCCGGATAGGCCGCAGCGATGAGCCCGCCAGCATCTGACCGCGTACCTGACCGAGCCCGGCCCCAGCCAGTACCAGCCGCCCGGGCGGCCGATGGCCACGCCCGCATCTGCGGCTGTGGTGTCTGCCGGTATCCCGACAAACTGCGCACAGGGCACCTGGTTCTGGACGACACGCGAGATGCCTGCCTTACTGGCCAAGGCCGCGCATATCAGGCGGATCTCGCGTGACGGCCACAGACCAGCCGTAATGGCTGAGCGTGATCGAAATGCCTATTCGCCCAGTTCCTTCCCTGCCGAATAGGTACTTGTCAAGCACGCTGACCTACCAGTGATATGGCGCGCGCATAACATCCATTCTGGCGTCCTATCGGTCTGGCGGCCCATCTCATCCCGGCCTCCTCGGCAAGGGCGCCTGCCCTCATGTGCCGGGCATCCGATGCGATCCGTCTCTTGACGATCCTGCAACCTGACTCGGTCAGCCGGCCGATGCCTGGTGACTGCAACTTGCGCCGAGATGTCCTCCGGGTTCGCGGAGGCGTGGTGCCGCGCTGTCGTGGTCCGCTGTGACGGTCAGCGACTGAGCCTGCTGATGCGCCATAGGTAGACGCTGCCGTTCTCGTCGCCGGCGGCCAGGGTAGTGCCGTCCGGGCTGAACGCCACCGAGATCACGCCTGCGCTGGATGGGTCGGTGAGGGTGGCGGTGATTTTCCCGGTCGCGAGGTCCCACAGGTAGGTGCTGCCGTTGTTGTCGGCGACGGCCAGGGTGGTGCCGTCCCGGCTGAACGCAACCGAGCTGACCTCATGGCCGTTGGGGTCGGTATATTTATTGACCGGTCTGAGGGGGTCGGTAAGAGTAGCGGTGAGCTTGCCGGTGGCGATATCCCACAGGTAGGTGCTGCCGTTGAGATCCCCGGAGGCCAGGATGCTGCCGTCCGGGCTGAACGCCACTGCGGTCACCTGTGGGATGCTGAGGGACAGGGGAAGGGTGGCGGTGGTCCGGCCGGTCGCCGTGTCCCACAGAAAGACGCCGCCGGGGCCGCCGCCGACGGCCAGGGTGATGCTGTCCGGGGCAAACGCCTGCACGTTCACGCCTGGGCCCTCGGGGTCGAGGAAGGTGCTGGTGAGTTTGCCGGTCGCGATGTCCCACAGGTAGGTGCTGCCGTTGGCGTCGCCCGTGGCAATGGTGGTGCCGTCCGGGGCGCACGCCACCGATATCACGCCCTGGCTGCCGGGGTCGGTGAGGGTGGCAGCGATCTTCCCGGTGGCGATGTCCCACAGGTAGGTGCTGCCGTTCTGGTCGCCGATGGCCAAAGTGGTGCTGTGCGGGACGAACGCCACCGCACTCACTGACGGTGCCGGAGTCCCTGCGGGCTCGACGTGTCCTGGGCCGGTGAGGGTGGCGGTGAGCCTGCCGGTCGCGGTGTCCCACAGGTAGGTGAAGTCGCCGCTGAAGGCGCCGGCGGCGAGGGTGGTCCCGCCCGGGCCGAACGCCACCGCGCGCACGCCCTGGCTGGCGGGGTTGGCCAGGGTGGCGGCGAGAGTGCCGGTGAGCGGCCTGGACAAGATGGCAGGCCTCGTCTCTGTTGCCGTCGGGGTGGCGGGTTCTGTCGTTGTCCCTCTTGTGGTGGTGGCGGGTGGGGTGCTGGCGTGCGGCCGGGCCGGTGGTTTGGGTGTGCCTGGCGTGGCCAGCAGGACGGAGATGGCGGTTGCCGCGGCCAGGAGCGTGCATCCCAGCGTGATCGTGAGGTACCGGCGCCGCCGGGCCGGCCGGGCTGGCGTGCTGT
>JASHYW010000490.1 GCA_030042885.1 Streptosporangiaceae bacterium
GCGCAGGCCCTTTGCGTGCCCGAGCGGCAGATCCGGGTGATCGCCCCGGACGTCGGCGGGGGGTTCGGCCTGAAGTGCGTGGTCGGCCGGGAGGAGGTGGCCGTCGCGGCGGTCGCACGGCGGCTGCGCCGCCCGGTGTGCTGGGCCGAGGATCGGCAGGAGAACCTGACCGCAGCGTTCCACGCTCACGAGCAGCAGTACCAGGTCCGGGCGGCGTTCGACGCCAGCGGCAGGATCCAGGCCCTGGACGCGGAGATCGAGTGCGACACCGGGGCGTACTCGGCATTCCCGTTTACCTGCGCAGTCGAGCCGTTGATGGCCGCGACCGAACTGCCCGGCGTGTACAAGGTCCCGGCGTACCGGGCCCGCGGCCGGGCCATCGCCACCAACAAGGCACCCACCGCGCCCTACCGCGGCGTGTCCCGGCCGCAGATCGTGCTGGTCATGGAGCGGCTGATGGAAAAGGCCGCGGCCGCACTCCACCTCGACCCGCTGCACGTGCGCCGGATGAACCTGATCGGCCCCGGCGAATTCCCCTACCAGGGCGTCAACAAGATCACCTACGACGAGGGCAGCTACCGCGAATCACTCGACCGAGCCGAAGAGCACGTCACCAAGCAGGCCTGGCAGGCCGAACGAGACCAGATCCGACAGGCGGGACAGCGCGCCGGGATCGGCTACGCCTGCTTCTCCGAGCGCACCGCCTACGGCACCCCGGCCATGTCGCAGCGCCGGATGCGGATGACCCCCGGCTACGACACCGCCCTGGTCCGCATGGACCCGACCGGCGAGGTCATCGTCACCACCGGCACCTGCGGGCACGGCCAGGGGCACGAGACCACGTTCGCGCAGATCGTCGCCGACCACCTCGGCGTGCACCCGGACCAGGTCAGGCTCCGCCAGGGCGACACCGACCTGGCCTCCTACGGCTGGGGCACCTGGGGCAGCCGTTCGGTGGTGATCGGCGGCGGTGCCGCCGGCCGCGCCGCGGACATGGTCGCCACGCAGCTCAAGCAGGTCGCGGCCCACCTGCTCGAGGCCAGCCCGGCCGATGTGGAACTGGCCGATGGCAGCGCCAGGATCCGTGGTGACGCCGCGGTCGCCATTCCAATCGCGGAGCTGGCCCGGGTGGTCCACTTCCAGGCCCACCGGCTGGCCGAAGACCTGCGGTACGGCCTGGAGGCCCGGGCCTCGTTCGACCCGCCTGGCACCTTCTCCAACGCCTGCCACGTGGCCATGGTGACGATCGACCCGGGCACCTGCGCGATCCGGCTGCACAGGTACCTGGTGGTGGAGGACTGCGGGGTCGTCATCAACCCGATGGTGGTGGACGGCCAGATCCGCGGCGGAGTCACCCAGGGCGTGGCGGCCGCGTTGCTCGAACGCGTCTGCTTCGATCCGGAGGGCCAGCCGGCCAGCGCCACGCTGATGGACTACCTCGCGCCCACGGCGGCGGAGATGTGCCCGGTGGACATCGTCCACCTGCAGACACCCTCGCGGTTCAGCGAGACCGGCGCGAAAGGTATGGGGGAGGGCGGCACGATCGGCGCCCCGGCCGCCGTGCTGGGCGCCATCAACGACGCGCTGTCCGACACCGACGTGCGCTTCGACCACATCCCGGTACTGCCGCAGGACCTGAGCGCCGCCCTCGCCAAGGCCGGAGCCGCCCCATGAAGGACAGCACAGTGAAGGACGGCACAGTGAAGGACGGCACAGTGAAGGACACCCATGCCATCTCGCTGAAGGTCAACGACCGCCGCCATGAGCTGGTGGTGGAGGCCCGCCGGACGCTGGCCGACATGCTCCGCCACGACCTCGGCTACACCGGCACCCACCTGGGCTGCGAGCACGGCATCTGCGGCGCGTGCACGATCATCCTGGACGGCGCGCCGGTGCGGGCCTGCCTGGTCTTCGGCGTCCAGGCCGACGGCGCCGAGGTGCGCACCGTCGAGGGGCTCGCCGACGGGGAGCAGCTGTCGGACCTGCAGCAGGCGTTCAGCGACCACCACGCGCTGCAGTGCGGGTTCTGCACCCCGGGTTTCCTCATGCTGGCCGAGGCGTACCTGGCCGAGGGGTACCTGGCCGAGGCATACCTGGCCGACGCGGACCAGCCGGCGGAGCTGACCGAGGAGCAGGCCCGCGAGCTCGTCGCCTCGAACCTGTGCCGCTGCACCGGCTACCAGGGCATCGTCGAGGCGGTCCTGGCCACGGCGCGCGCCCGCCAGGCCCGCAGGAAACCGGCGGACGTATGAGCGTGATCGGCGCCAGTCTGCCGCGCAAGGAAGATCCCCGGCTGCTGCGCGGCCGGGGCCGGTTCGGCGACGACATCGCCGTCCCTGGCCAGCTGTGGGCCCGGATCGTCCGCTCGCCCTCCGCACACGGCCGGGTCCGCGAGCTCGATGTCACGCAGGCCGCGAAATCCCCTGGCATCGCCACCGTGGTCACCGCCGGCGACCTGCCACCCGGGCTGGTCATACCCGTCCGCCTGGCCGTGCCCGGCACCGACCTCGGCCCCTACCTGCAGCCGGTCCTGGCCGCGCACACGGTCCGCTACGTGGGCGAGCCGCTCGCCGTGGTGGTCGGCGATGACCCGTACGCCTGCGAGGACGCCGCCGAGCTGATCGACATCGATATCGCCGAAGCGCCCGCGGTCCTCGACGCCCGCACCGCGCCCGAGCACGTGGCCGCGGAGCTCACCGCCGGCTACGGCGACATCGACGCCGCCTTCTCCGGCGCCCCTCATGTGGTGCGTATCGAGCTGGCCATCGGCCGGCACAGCGGGGTGCCGCTCGAGCCGCGCTGCCTGCTGGCCGTGCCCGACCCGGGCGTCGGCTCGCTGTCCGTCTTCGGCATGACCAAGGTGCCGGTGTTCAACCGTGACCTGCTGGCCCGCCTGCTCGGCATGGACGAGGCGCTGATCCGGGTGCACGCCGTCGACGCGGGCGGCGGGTTCGGGGTCAGGGGCGAGTTCTACCCGGAGGATTTCCTCATCCCCTGGCTGGCCACGACCCTGGCCCGCCCGGTCAAGTGGGCCGAGGACCGGGCCGAGCACCTGATGGCGGTGAACCATTCCCGGCAGCAGTACCATCGCATCGCCGTTGCCTTCGACGCCGAGGGCCGGATCACGGGCCTGGCCGACGACATCACGCACGACAACGGCGCCTACTGCCGCACCCACGGGGTCGCGGTGCCCGAACTTACCGTGGCCATGCTGCCCGGCCCGTACCGGGTGCCCGCCTACCGGGGCCGGGTCCGGGTGGTGCTCACCAACAAGACACCGTGCGGCACCTACCGCGCGCCGGGCCGGTTCGAGGGCACCGCCGCCCGCGAGCACCTGCTCGACGTGGCCGCCGACCAGCTCGGCCTCGACCGGATCGAGCTGCGACGGCGTAACCTGCTCACTGCCAACGAGCTGCCGCACCAGCGCCCGATCACCACCCTGCGCACGGACCTGGTCCTGGACACCGGCGACTACCCGGCCCTGCTGGCGGCGGCGGCCCGGGAGGCGGACCGTCTCGGCTATCACGCGCTGGCCAACGGCGCTGGCCGTAGCCGGCCGGGCGGCGGCCGCGGCGGGCCGGGCGGCGGCAACCTGCGCGGCTTCGGCCTGGCCATGTTCGTGGAGAAGAGCGGGCTCGGGCCGCAGGAGACCGCCGACGTTACGGTGAGCAAGTCCGGCGCGGTGCACGTGTACTCCGGCGGCACCTCGATGGGGCAGGGCATCGAGACCGCGCTCGCTCAGATCGCCGCCGACGCCCTCGGCGTGGATCCGGGCATGGTCCGCGTGATCACCGGTGATACCGCCGCCCAGCCGTTCGGCGCCGGGTCCTGGGCGTCCCGGTCGACCGTGGTGGGTGGCAGCGCGGTACACCAGGCCGCGGCCGCGGTCCGCGAGCGGGCGATCCAGCTGGCCGCGCGGATGCTCG
>JASHYW010000491.1 GCA_030042885.1 Streptosporangiaceae bacterium
GAGAAGGTCATGGTCAGCGACTCCTCGCGGCCGCCGACGTCGGCGTAGTGCCAGCAGTCACCGACCCGCGGGGAGCCGATCATGACCGCCCACGCGGGGTCGGCCACGCCGTGACCGCGGACCCGGGCCGCGGCCTGCCCGGCGGCGGCCCGCAGGGCCGGCGAGCCGACCGCCGCGAGGACCCGCAGCAGGGCGAGGGATTCCGGGGTCGATGCCGCCTCGGCGGCGGGAACCAGGGATCCGGTCAGGGCGTTCGTGAGCAAGGTCTCGCTCGCGGCCGAGGAAGCCAGCGCGCCGATCAGGTCGGACCCCCACAGTTCCGCGTCCACCGGATCATCCAGCTGGCCGAGGATCTCGGTGGCTTCGGTCAGCACCCCGTCGAAGGTGGCTTCCACGGCGACGGGAGCGAACAGCCGTGCGACATCAGGATCGGAGGAGGGTACGTCCGCGCTCATGGCGTGCAGGATAGGCGAACGGGCGCGCCATGGAGCGGCGGTTTGAAGCGCCGCCCGCCTCCGCTCACCGGCCCTGGCTCAGGACGACCGGAAGGAGCAGGCGGCCAGGTGGTCGTTGACGATGCCGCAGGCCTGCATGGTGGCGTACGCGGTCACCGGGCCGGTGAAGGTGAAGCCGTGCCGCCGCAGCTCGGCGCTGAGCGCCCTGGACGCCGGCGTGGCCGACGGTATGTCGGCCATCGTCCGCGGGCCGGACCCTGAAACCGCCTGGTCCGCGTACTTCCAGACCAGCGCGGTCAGCCCGCCAGGCACGCCGAGGGCGGCCCGCGCGTTGGAGATCACGGCGTTGATCTTCGCCTGGTTCCGCACGATGCCCGGATCGGACATCAGCCGCGCCACGGTTTCCTCGCCGAACTCCGCCACCGCGGGCACCTCGAAACCGGCGAAGGCGGCGCGGAAGTTCTCCCGCTTGCGCAAGATCGTCAGCCAGGACAGCCCGGACTGGAAGCCCTCCAGGCACAACCGCTCGAAGATAGCTGTGTCGCCCCGGACCGGACGGCCCCACTCCGCGTCGTGGTAGGCGAGATACTCCGGAGCGCTCAGTGCCCAGGGGCAGCGCAGCTTGCCGTCCGGGCCCGGGATCGGGCCCTGCTCCGGCGCCGCCGCTGGGGCACTGCCGGGCGGGGGCTGATCAGTCACCGGTCCTGCTCACCGGCCGCCGGCGCGGCGGCCGGGCCCGCGGGATCGTCCTGGCCACGGTAGTCCCCGGCCGCATGACCGGCCGGGGGTTCCCGGCCGGCCGGGCCCGCGGGTTCGTGCCGGTCCCCGGGCCGGGCGTGCTGGGGGGCATGGGGCCGGGGGGCCTCGGGTGCCGGGGCGGGCTGTGCGGCGAGGTCGGCGATTTGCTGCTGCAGGCAGGCGATCCTGACGTCACGCTCGCGCATGGCCCGGGCGATGCGCTCGAGCGCCTCGTTGGTCACCTGCACGTTGTAGCCCCATAGCGCGGTGGGCGGGTGCAGCAGCGCGATGTCGGTAGCCGACACGGGGCCGAGGTCCAGCGGCGCATGGTCAGCCGGCTCGCAGGACATCTCGCCGCCTCGCCCGGTGGCGGCGAAGAAGACGCCGGCGAGCACGGCCACGGCGGCGAGGATCATCAGGACGGGCACATGAGAATCGTGCCACGGCTTCGCCGGCGATGTCGCATTCCGGGCGGCCGGGCCGCGGGCCAACTGACTCAGACGGGGTCGGTGCGGTGCGCCTCGACGATGATCTGGACCACTTCGTCGGGTTCGTCGGCCACGCTGATCAGCCCGAACTCGGCGTGCCCGATGTTGCCCCTGGCCAGCACTTCCTCCCGGAGCCAGGACAGCAGCCCGGACCAGTACGACCGGCCGACGAGCACAATCGGGAACTTGGTGATCTTGCCGGTGGCGACCAGGGTCAGCGCCTCGAACATCTCGTCCAGCGTGCCGTAGCCGCCGGGCAGCATCACGAAGGCCTGCGAGTACTTGACCATGCAGGTCTTCCTGACGAAGAAGTACCGGAACTCCAGGCCCACTTCGACGTAGTCGTTCAGGCCCATCTCCAGGGGCAGCTCGATGCCCAGGCCCACCGAGACGCCGCCGCTCTCCACGGCGCCCTTGTTGGCCGCCTCCATGATCGCCGGGCCGCCTCCGGTGATGATCGCGTAGCCCGCCTTGACCAGGCCAGCGGCGATGCGCTCGGCGGTCTGGTACTCGGCGGCACCGCGCTGGGTCCGCGAGGAGCCGAAGATCGCCACCGCGGGCCCGAGCTCGGCCAGCAGGCCGAACCCCTCCACGAACTCGGCCTGGATCCGCAGCACCCGCCACGGGTCGGTGTGCACCCAGTCGGTGGGACCGCGCCGGTCGAGCAGCCGCTGATCAGTGGTGGTCGCCGGTATCTGCCTGCCGCGCAGCGTGACGGGTCCCTGGCGACGGACCCGCCGGTGCGGCTCTGAATTAACGCTCATTGTGTATTAACGGTAGCCACACTCATCTGGTGATGGGTCCAGCTCGGCAGGTACGGCGAGTGGCGCGGCGCAAGCCGCGATCGTGCGGCTCGCGAAGGGCCTTCGGCCCTTCCGGCCGCGTGATATTACGGCGGGGACCGCAGCGGGGCGCGAAGCGCAGCGGGGGGTCCCGGGGGGTCGTCCCCCCGGGACAGCACTAGCCGTCGACGCCGTGGTCCCTGAGGATGGCGTTCAGGGCGGACTTGTCGTGGCGGACGCCCTCGGGCTGCCGCTTGAGGACCAGCAGGCACGGCATGCCGAACTCGCCGCCGGGGAACTTCCGCGGCCGGGTTCCGCCCACGCACACCGACCAGGCCGGCGCCTCGCCGCGAGGCAGTTCGGCCCCGGTCTCGGTGTCGATGACGTGGGTGGTGGGGGTGAGGATGGCGCCCGCGCCGAGGAAGGCGCCCTGGCGCACCCGGGCACCGCCCACCACCATGCAGCGTGACCCGATCATCGCCTCGTCCTCGACCACCACGGGCACCGCGTTCGGCGGCTCGAGCACGCCGCCGATCCCGGCGCCGCCGGCCAGGTGCACGTTCTTGCCGATCTGGGCGCCGGAGCCGACCGTGGCCCAGGTATCGACCATCGTCCCGGTGTCCACGTAGGCGCCGATGTTGACGAACGACGGCATCAGCACCGCCCCAGGCGCGACATAGGCGCCCCAGCGCACGATCGCCCCCGGCAGCACCCGCACGCCGTCCAGCCGGGAGGTCAGCGGCACCCGGTCGTCGTAGCGGAAGCCACCCACCTCGGACCTGGCCATCGGGAGGACCCGGAAGGCCAGCAGGATGGCCCGCTTGGCCCGCTCGTCGACCACCACCTCGCCGGTGAGCTGATCGACGTACGCGACCCTGGCCTGCCCGGCGTCGATCGCGTCCACCGCGCCGACCACCGCGGCGCGGGACTGCTCATCCGCCGGGGACAGCTCGGCGCGCCGCTCCCACAGCTCGTCGATGATCCCGGGCAGCACAGACTCGCTCATGAATCGCGAGCCTAGCGGCTTGGATCAAGTACCGTCTGATGGTGTGCCGTCCAGTACCCGATGGCTGCGGGCCATAGCCGTCGCGGGAAGCGCGCTGGTGCTGGCGGTGGCCGGGTTCGCGGCCTACAGCGGCTTCCTGCGACCCAGCCCTCCGGCCCCGCCGCCGCCCGGCTGCCAGGTGGGCACGGGCCTGCAGGCCATCTCGATGGACACCGGCCAGGCCGCCGTCGCGGCCACCATCGCGGGCGTGGCGGCCAGGCACCGGCTGCCCAGGCAGGCCGTCATCATCGCGTACGCCACCGCCCTGCAGGAATCGCAGATGGAGAACCTGGACTACGGCGACCGCGACTCGGTGGGGGTCTTCCAGCAGCGCCCGTCGCAGGGCTGGGGCACGACCAGCCAGCTCGAGGATCCGGTCTACGCCACGACGAAATTCTTCGCCGCCCTGGTCCGGGTGCCCGGCTACG
>JASHYW010000492.1 GCA_030042885.1 Streptosporangiaceae bacterium
GCCGAGATGATGGGCAGCAGCCAGAGCACCGGACTTCGGTAGGTGAGCAGCAGGAGCACGATCACCACGGCCAGCGCGGCGTACAGCAGGGTGGTGTCGATGCCCTTGAAGATCTTGAGTTCGTCGTTCGCGCTGGCCGCGGGTCCGCCGATGTAAACCCTCAGCCCGTCGGCGTTCTTGATCGCGGCGTTCTGGACGGTGGTGATGAAGCCGCCCAGGTCGCTGTTGTAGCCGAGGTCGGAGCCGATGACAGTCTCGATCGCCTTGTGATCGCTGGAGATGATGGGCGGGGCAACCCGCCCGTCCACGGCGGGCAGCGTGGCGAAGTACCGCGCATCCGCGTCGGCCTTGGCGATGTCGGCCGCGGTCACCCCGCTGTCGCGCACGTAGACCACCAGGGCCGGGTTGTAGTTCTTGGACTGGAAGGCGGCCTGCTCGTTCAGTTCCTGGGTGGACTCGGCCGATCCTGGCAGGTACGAGGAGGCGTCGTTCTTCTCCGCGCCCTGCAGCTTGCCGGCCAGCGATCCCATGGCCGCCACGACCAGGATCCAGAACGCGACAATCAGGTACTTGGACCGACGGCCGCAGATGATAGCGATCAGCCGGGATCCGCCGCGCGGGCGCGGTGACCGCCCTCGATCCCGCGGCAGGGCTCCCGCAGGAGCCTGTCTCGTTGTGTCATAAGCCTGAGCCACTACCCCGGTGTCCCCGCCCTCGTGGGGGACACCGGGATCTGGCGTGTTACGGGGCGCCCCCGTGGTCCCGCGTGACACGTTGTCCTCCTTCTGGATGCCCTGATCCGATGCCTAGGAAATACGATGTATCGCGTTATGTTGCAGTGTCAAGCTATATCTGGAACCGCCTGATTTCGCTCTGGGCGATCACGTAAATGCGGTCGCCCGGCCAGGCTAAAGAGGGATCAGCCCGGCGGCCAACCGGTTTTTGGGTCGGACGGGGCAGGTTGCGTTCAGCGGGACGCACGGGGCGCACCGCGCTCAGAGCAGGGTGAGCTGCTCGGTCTCGGCGGGGCACCCGAGGGGCTCGGGTGCCGGTGACTCGGCCGCCTCGGGACGTCGCGCCGGGGCCGGGATCACGGCGGCGGGGCGCCTGCCGTGACCGAAGCCGGGCGGCGGCCGGCCGACACCATACGCGCCCGCGAGCTCGCGGACCTGGCCGGAGATCCTGGCCTGGTAGGCCTTCGGGGCGTAGGCGCTTCGGCCGTACAGATCCAGGTACCTGCTGACCAGGCCGGGATGATGGGCCCGCAGCCAGCCGAAGAACCAGTCACGGGTACCCGGGCGCAGGTGCAGCACGATGGGCGTCACCTGGGCGGCTCCGGCCGCCGCGATCTGGCTGACGGCCGCCTCGAGCTGGGCGGGGGAGTCGGACAGGAACGGTATGACCGGCCCCATGAGCACGCCGCAGCGCAGCCCGCGCTCGTTCAGGGCCGCGCACGCCTCGAGGCGGCGCCCCGGCGCGGGCGTGCCCGGCTCGACAGATCGCCATAGCTCGGTGTCGACAAACCCGGCCGAGACGTTCAGCCCGACGTCGGTGACCTGCGCCGCCTCCGCGAGCAGCTCGATGTCGCGCAGGATCAGGGTGCCCTTGGTCAGGATGGAGAACGGGTTGGCGGCGTCCTTGAGCGCGCCGATGATGCCGGGCATGAGCCGGTAGCGGCCTTCGGCCCGCTGGTAGCAGTCCACGTTGGTGCCCATGGCGATGTGCTCGCCCTGCCAGCCCGGCGAGGCCAGCTTCTTCCGTACCAGTTCGGGCGCGTTCACCTTGACCACGACCTTGGTGTCGAAGTCCGCCCCCGTGTCCAGGTCCAGGTAGGTGTGCGAGTTCCTGGCGAAGCAGTTGTGGCTCACCACGCCGTTGGCGATGAAGTCGCCGGTGCCGGTGGTGACGTCGTACATCGGCAGGTCCAGCCCGAGCGCCTCAATGGCCACCACGCGGAGCTTGGCGTCGCTCTTGATCGCCACGTTCTCGATTGAGCGTTTCCTGGTGATCGCCGGGTCGGTGGTGTGGAAAAACCTCAGCGCCTCGCGCAGACCCCCACGAAGCCGAATGAAGACGAGCCCGTTTTGCCTGGTCGTCGGCTCAATAGCGAAATCGAAGCCGAACGACTTCAGCGATGAAATCATCCAGTCGATGATCTCAGGGTCGGTGTTGGAGATTCGTAGGATCCCTCGGCTGAAGCTGCCTTCGGCGTCGAAGATGCCGGCCAGGAAGCCCTTGCGCCAATCCGGGCTCGGTTCCCTTGGCCAGCCGATCAGCCACTGGATCGTTCGGACCTTATCGCGGCCACCCGTGCGGATAGCCAGTACCCGGTGCCGCGCGGCTGATTCCTCGGCGAAGGTGAATGCTGTGCAGTGGATACCCACGTCGGCAAGGTAGCCACGTGTCCTTTTCAGCCCCTCCGCGTCGATCAGGGCAAGCCGGAACTGGTAGGCCTGGCCTGGCACGTTGGCGAACTGCGGATAGGGCTTGTCGCCCCGCACGCTCCCGTCGCCGCGGATCATGCCGCACAGATAGCCGCGCCGATAGTCGGGCGTACCCTTCGGCGGCTCCGCGAAGCCACCTACCCCCATCAGCTTGTTGTTGATGGTCAGGAACGGCCGCTGCAGCGGGCCGCACTCGGCGCCGGTCACGTGCTTCCAGCCACGCTCAGTCAAAAAGCGGTGGTCACCGCTGCAGACAAGCTGCGTGCCGTCCTCGAGAGTGACCCGGTAGGCGGGCTTGACTGTAGACCAGTGCGCTAGCACCGTCGTGAGCGCATACCGCCGGTAGTAACCACTCTTCACCG
>JASHYW010000493.1 GCA_030042885.1 Streptosporangiaceae bacterium
CGGTGCTGCTGCTCCAGGGGCTCGATGACCCGATCGTGCCGCCCGTCCAGGCCGAGTCCATCGCCGCCGAACTGGCCGCGCATCACATCCCGTACGCCTACCTGACCTTCCCCGGAGAGTCGCACGGATTCAGGAAGGCGGAGACCATCGTGGCCAGCCTGGAAGCCGAGCTCTCCTTCTACGGGCAGATCATGGGCTTCGCCCCGCCGGGTGTTCCGCCGGTGCCGCTCGCACGCAGCTGAGGGCACGCACCGAGAACCGTTCGGTACACATAATGAGATGTCAGCGGGCGAATTCCGTGGCGCGGGACTCGCGGACCACGGTGATGCGGATCTGGCCCGGGTAGGTCAGTTCCTCTTCGACCTGCTTGGCAATGTCGCGGGCGATGACCTGGGACTGGATGTCATCGATGCGGTCCGGCTTGACCATGACCCTGATCTCGCGGCCCGCCTGCATGGCAAAGACCTTCTCCACTCCCTCGTGGCCGGCCGCGATCTGCTCCAGGCGCTCCAGGCGCTTGACGTACATCTCCAGTGACTCCCGGCGGGCGCCGGGCCTGCCGCCGCTGATCGCGTCGGCGGCCTGGGTCAGCACCGCCTCCACGGTGCGCACCTCGACCTCGTTGTGATGGGCCTCGATGGCGTGCACCACGTCCTCCGGCTCACCGTACCGGCGGGCGATCTCCGCGCCGACCAGCGCGTGGCTGCCCTCGACCTCGTGAGTCAGCGCCTTGCCGATGTCGTGCAGCACGGTGCAGCGCTTGAGCAGGGACGGGTCCATCCGCAGCTCGCTGGCCATCAGGCCCGCGATGTGCGCCGACTCGATCAGGTGCAGCAGCACGTTCTGGCCGTAGGAGGTGCGGTACCGGAGGCGGCCGAGCAGGCCGACGAGTTCCGGGTGCATGTCGGTGAGGCCGAGCTCCACCAGGGCGTCCTCCCCGGCCCGCTTGCACAGCTGCTCGATCTCGGCCTTGCCCCGCTCGTAGGCATCCTCGATCCGCTGCGGGTGGATCCTGCCGTCGGCGACGAGCCGTTCCAGGGTGAGCCGGGCGATCTCGCGCCGGACCGGGTCGAAGCAGGACAGCAGCACGGCTTCCGGCGTGTCATCGATGATGAGGTTGACGCCGGTCACCGACTCGAAGGCCCTGATGTTCCGGCCCTCGCGGCCGATGATGCGGCCCTTCATCTCATCGCCCGGCAGGTGCAGCACCGAGACCACCGACTCGCTGGTCTGCTCGGTGGCCACCCGCTGGATGGCGAGCGTGACAATCTTGCGGGCGCGCTTTTCGCCTTCGGACTTCGCCTCGTTCTCGATGTCCCTGACGATGAGCGCGGCCTCCCGCTTGGCCTGGTTCTCGATGGCGGCGACCAGCTCGCCCTTGGCCGCCTCGGCGGTGAGCCCGGCGATGCGCTCCAGTTCCCTGGTGCGTTCGGCGTTCAGCCGGTCCAGTTCGGCGGCATGGCGGTCGAGATCGTGCTTGCGGGCATCAAGGGCCTGGGTGCGGTCCTCGATCCGCTCGAGCTCGGTGTCCAGCCGCTGCTCGCGGTCGGCCAGGCGCACCTCGCGGCGCTCGAGGTCACCGCGCAGCTCACGCACCTCGTCCTTGACCGCCCGGATTTCCTCCTCGACTTCCCGGCGGCCCTGGGCGGCCTGCTCGGCCTCCTGGCGGGCCCGTTCGAGGATCCCGGAGGCCTCGGCCTCGGCGCGGGCGCGGATGTGCTCGGCCTCGGCGTCGAGCTGGGTGCGGTCCCGGGTCGGCGCGAGCCCAGGGGAGGTCGCGACCGGAGTCCGACGCCACACCACGACAAGCGCCAACACCACCGCAAGCAGCCCGACAACCATGAACGCGAGCGACAATCCGCTGCTCACGATCACCCCTTTCCGTCCATGGCCCTCAGGGGCACCCTCATGTCGTGACTGTTTCGTGATGTCCGGTACCAGGGTTATGCCCAAGCGCGGGCGGTCCACGCAGCATCCGCCGTCCGCTGATCTTCGCCATCAGCATTGGCTACCTTGCGTGTCCGGCTGATTCTCCTCCGCTCGTTTTCTGTGCAGCATCGGACATCTCGCTGCCGTGAGGTTAAGGCTTGATAACCTTTTTATCAAGGTACGGACGCCTGACCGTCATGAACGATGGCGTCATCCGGATGACGGTGGGCGTTGTCCGGGTGAAGGGTGAGGCGAGCCGTCGGGCTAGTCGGCCGGAGATCGCGTGCCGGGCGCAGATCCGGCCAGGTAGATGACCCTCCGGGCGACGTTTTCGGCGTGGTCGCCGAGGCGCTCGTAGAGGCGCGCCACCACCGTCATCTCCATCGTCACCGGGACCGTCATCCGTCCCGAGGCAAGCTCGGCTGTCAGGCTGGCGTGCAGCTCGTCCATCTCGTTGTCCCGGTCGGCCAGCGCGAACGCGGCGGAGGGGTCGCGCTGATACCAGGAGTCCGCCGCCTGGCGCCACATGTCAGAGGCCAGGATCCCTATCCGCTCGACGAGCCCTCGGGTGCGCGGCGTGAGGTCGTCGCTGAGAATGTGGTTGGACCGGCCGGCGATCTCGACGACGTCGTAGTGGGAGCGCTCGAGCTCGGGCAGGATCCGCAGCACGGAGAGCAAGAAGCGCAGGTCGTCGGCGACGGGCGCCTGCAGCAGGATCTCCCGGCTGGCCAGTTGCTCGATGTCCGGGTAGAGGGCTTCGATGTCCTTCTGGCGTTCGGCCAGCACCGGGAGCGCCTCGTTGCTGCCGCTCAGCAGGGCGTGGGTCGCCTGAGGCAGGTCTTCGGCGACCATGGCGAACAGCTCGATGACCTTCGCCTCGATGCCCTCCAGCTTCCGCGCGAATTCCTGCCGGTGCTCGACCATGGTCGATTCCCTCGTCTCTGTGATATCCCTGGCTGATCTTCAGTTACGAGCGCCGCGGTGCCGGGGGATGACCACGGTGGGGCACGCCGCGTGGTGCATGCACTTGCTGCTCACCGAGCCCAGCAGGAGCCGGGCGAACCCGCCGTTGCCGCGGGTCCCGACCACGAGCAGGTCGGCATTGTGCGAGGCCCGGATGAGTTCTTCGGCCGGATCTCCCACGGCGGTGAGGAGAGTGACCTCGTCCGGCTTCTCGCCGACCTCGCTTTCGACCTGGTCCACGAATTGCTGCAGTGACGCCCGCGCTTGCTCCTCGCTGAGACCGCCCTCGGGAAGCTCGGGAATGTTCCAGAAGATCTCGGTGG
>JASHYW010000494.1 GCA_030042885.1 Streptosporangiaceae bacterium
AAGGTCCTCGCCGTGCCGGCCGAGGCGAACACCGTCATCTGCCCCCACCCGGAGATGTAGTACTGCCATTCGTCGTTGGTGGGGTGCCAGTGCAGCTCTCGCATGGCCCCGGGGTCCAGCTCAACCAGCGCGGCGGCGATCGTGTCGGCGGCCGGGAAGTTGGTGGAATCGACGATCCGGACCCGGCCGCCGGGCACCTCAACCGGGTCTTGTGCCAGCAGCCGGTGGCTCATCTTCATGGCCTCCCCGGCGGGTGCGCGTACCACGTCCTGGGCAAGCGGGGGTGGCACCTCTCCGTTGAAGATGTACCGCTCGTGGTCGGGGTCGCGCGGGATGTTGGCCAGCGCGGCCGGGCTGACGCCGAGGTTCTTGGCCAGGATCTCGATCGGCGTGTGGTCGAACCAGTCGGTGAGCAGGAACGTATTGTTCTCGGAGAACGAGCCGTCGTCGAAGACGAGCAGGAATTCGCAGCCCTCTGCGAGGGCCTGGATCGAGTGTGGCAGGGCCTTCCGGAAGTTCCACAGATCACCGACGCCTATATCGTCGATGAAGTTGCGGCCCTCCGGATCGATGGCGGTGATGCGGGCGCTGCCGGCCAGCATGTACGCCCATTCGGCCTCCTTGTGCCAGTGCATCTCGCGGATCGCGCCCGGCTTGAGCCGCATGTCCACCCCGGCCATCGTGGTGGCCACGGGCAGCTCGCGCATGGTCACCTCACGCGCCCACCCTCCGGTCAGCAGCCGGTTGCGCGCGGCGGCGAACGAGAACTTCAGGTTCGGGATGACGCCGTGGTCGGTGTACGGCGACGCGAGCAGAGCGGGGTTCTCCCGCTCCACCGGCACGTTGCGCGGCCCCATGATGGTCGCGCCCAGCCCATCACGGACCGGTTCCGGAACGTCACTTCGAGTCGGCTGTGTCATGATTGTCGCTCCTTCGCTTCTGGTTGCCCTTGGCTGCCGTTGCCGCCCGCGCTGGCTCAGCCGTGGCTGCGCCGCTCCTGCGCCGCGCGGCGTAGCCGATCCTCCGCCAGCCAGATGAGATGAAAATGAGCGCGGCGCCCCGCGTGTGGCCGCCCCGGCGGTACACGCGCGCCGCTATTCAGCGCTCTCATCTCTGGCTCATAACTGCCTGGGCATGCTGGGAGCACTCCGGACCCCTTGCCGCGGGCGGCCCGGGACCCTGCATTAGCAAGTGCCCGGGGCGTGGCATCCGTACGGGGGCGAACGAGAGGAGCAGCGCAGATGGCAGCCACCACGCATACACCCACTGAGTTGCCGCTGACCGGGGAGGACACCACGCGGTCGTGGGACTGCCTGCGCGTTCACCGGGCTCGCGGGCACAACAGGCGCTGGCTGCTGCTGTGGCTGCTCGCCGGTCCCGGGATCCTGGCCATGCTCGGGGAGAACGACGGGCCGAGCATGATCTCCTACGCCGCCGACGGCGCCCAGTACGGGCTCGGGTTCTTCGTGCCGCTCATCCTGGTGCTGTTCGCGATGGCCTACGTCTGCCAGGAGATGTGCATGCGCATTGGCGCGGTCACCCACCGTGGCTACGGCGCGCTGGTCCTGCAGCGCTACGGACGGGCCTGGGGCTGGTTCGGCGCCGCCGATCTCACCGTGACCAACCTGGTCACCCTCGTCGCCGAATTCGTCTCCATCCGCGTCGGGCTGGCCTACTTTCATCTCGGCTCCGGGGTGGCCGTCGCGCTCGGACTGGCGCTGGTCGCATTCGCCTTCAGCGGCGGACGCTACTGGCGCTGGGAGCGCATCACGCTCGGCCTGGCCGCGTTCAACGGCCTGTTCCTGCTGGCCGCGTTCCTGGCCAGACCCCGCGCGGGAATCGTGAGCCCCCTTGCCTTCGTGGCCTTCCCCGGCGGGAGCTTGAACACGCTGCTGCTGCTGCTGGCCTCCACGGTCGGCGCCACGGTGACACCATGGATGATCTTCTTCCAGCAGAGCGCGTCCGCCGACAAGGGCCTGACGGCCCGCGACGTCAAACACGGCCGCTGCGACACCGCGGCAGGCGGGGTCCTGGCCGCGGTCTTCGGGGTCGGGGCGCTGATCGCCGGGACGGCGCTGCTCACCCACGGCGGATCGGGCATCCAGGGGTTCGCGGGCGCCGGGTTCCCCGGGGCGCTGCGGCACGTCGCAGGCGGCGCCGCCGGAGCCGTCTTCGCGCTGGGGCTCATCGAGGCCGGAGCGGTCGCCATCCTCACGATCTGCGCCAGCACCGCCTACGCGGCCGGGGAATGCGCCGGGGTCTCCCATAGCTTCAACAGCCCGCCGCGCAACGCCGCCGTCTTTTACGCGGCCAACATCGGGATCGCGCTGCTCGCCGCGGTGGTCATCCTCATCCCGGGCGCGCCGCTGCTGTCGATCGCGCTCAACGCCAACGTGCTGGCGACCGTGCTGCTCCCGGTCAGCCTGGTCTTCATGGTCATGCTCGCCAACGACACCGCCCTGATGGGCCCGTGGGCGAACAAGCGCTCAACCAACGCGATCGGGATCACCGTCATCGCCTTCGTCGGACTCTGCGGAGCCGCCTACGGCGTCGACTCCTTCCTGCAGGCAACCCACCTCATCGGCTCATGACCAGAGAGGGACCCGTCATGAACGACGCACACCACAGCTCCGGCGGGCCGGAGCAGGACCTGCAGCCGCACCAGCGCTTCGGGAACGAGCAGGTCATGCACCTCGAGCGCGGCCAGCTGGTAACCGAGACCTCCCGGCCCGTACCGCGAGCCGCACTCAGCGCACACGCCGCAGCCGGACTATGGGCCCTCCGGATCTTTGCCGTCCTCGTCAGCCTCATGGTCACCTACACCTTCGTCGGCCAGCTGCGCTGACGAACCCCTGGCGTGGGTCATGTCGTAGCGGATGCGCGACCGGGTGAATGTCTCTAGGGAGTCTACGGGAGACGTCCTGTTTAAAATTCGACGCCGCCGTGAGCCCGATATTCCGGATCCGCCGTGCCGCCACGGTCCGTTCTGTTAAAGATTTGAATTTCCCAAACCGACAGTGGTTTCACCCTGGCCCCGGAGGCTCATGCCCTGCGTGTTGGGGTTGGTCCCATTGGAAACACCCGCGATCTGGCTGGTGACATAGAGTCGGTTTGGCTCCGAGAATCGGTGCTAGACCGGCCAGTCGGGCGCGGGTAAGTAGAAGGCCTGAGGAGAGCGCCTATCATGACGGACACAAACGACGACGCACCGAAGATCCTCGACCTGCCGATCGGGCTGGATGCCACCGGGATGCGGAAGGAATTCGACAGCCTCGGCGACGTCGAGGTACCCGCGAACCACTACTGGGGGGCGCAGACCCAGCGCAGCCTGCAGCACTTCAACATCGGCCACGACCGGATGCCCAAAGAGGTCTATCACGCGTACGGGTACGTCAAGAAGGCCGCGGCGATCGTGAACACGGCGGCCGGTCGGCTGCCGGCCTGGAAGGGCAAGCTGATCGAGCGGGTATGCGATGAGGTGATCAGCGGGGCGCTGGACACCGAGTTCCCGCTGTACGTGTTCCAGACCGGGTCGGGGACCCAGTCGAACATGAACGTGAACGAGGTCATCTCCAACCGGTGCATCCAGCTGGCCGACGGGACGCTGGGCTCCCAGCAGCCGGTGCACCCGAACGACCACGTGAATATGGGCCAGTCGTCCAACGACACGTTCCCGACCGCGATGCACATCGCCGCGCACAAGATGGCGACGGAGAAGACGATCCCGGCGCTGAAGCGGCTGCGGGATGCCATCGAGGCCAAGTCGACGCAGTGGTCGGACGTGGTCAAGATCGGCCGGACGCACCTCGAGGACGCGGTCCCGCTGACCGTCGGGCAAGAGTGGTCCGGGTACGCCGGGGCACTAGATGACGCGATCGCCGAGATCGAGCACGTGACCGGCGGCCTGCTGCAGGTGGCCATGGGCGGCACCGCGGTCGGCACCGGGCTCAACGCCCCGGCCGGGTTCGGCGAGCAGGTCGCCGCGCACATTGCCTCGATGACCGGCGCGGCGTTCACCACGGCGGCCAATAAGTTCACCGCCCAGGGCACGCTGGACCGGATGGTGCGCGCGCACGCGGGTCTGCGGGCCGCGGCGGTCACCTTGTTCAAGATCGCCAACGACCTGCGCTGGCTGGGCTCAGGGCCGCGCACCGGGATCCACGAGCTGCTGTTCCCGGAGAACGAGCCGGGCAGCTCGATCATGCCGGGCAAGGTGAACCCGACCCAGGCCGAGGCGATGCTGATGGTCGCCATCCAGGTCATCGCCTCGGATGTGGCGGTGACCATGGGCGGAGCCGAGGGGAACTTCGAGCTCAACGCGTTCCGCCCGATCCTGATCGACAACTACCTGCACTCCGCGCTGATCATGGCCGACATGTGCGACCACTTCCGCGAGTTCATGGTCGAAGGGACGAAGCTGAATCGGGCCAAGCTGACGGAGAACATCGACCGGTCGGTGATGATGGTCACCGCGCTGTCCCCGGTCATCGGGTACGACAAGGCCGCCGAGATCTCCTACTACGCCATCGACCACGACCTGACCCTCAAGCAGGCCGCCCTGGCCAAGGG
>JASHYW010000495.1 GCA_030042885.1 Streptosporangiaceae bacterium
TAGCTGGCCGGGCACGGCCGGGGGTTCCCGGGAATTTCCGCGCAGTTCCTCCTCGGTGAGCTGGCCCAGCTTGGCGCGGGCCCGGGACAGCCGGGAGCGCACGGTGCCCACGGGGATGCCCAGGGCTTCGGCCGCCTCCGCGTAGCCGAGCCCGGACCAGATGCACAGGGCGAGGACCTCGAGCTCATGCCTGGGCAGTCGGGCCAGCGCCCGGTGCAGCGCCTTGACGCGGGCGACGTCATCGAGCCAGCCGGACACATCGTCGGCGAAGTCCGGCAGGTCGTAGGCGACGGCCAGCCGGGCGAGCATGTTCCGCTGCCGCCGGGCCGGCCGGCGCTGGCCGCGAGCCAGGTTGGTCGCGATCCCCAGTAGCCAGGGCCGCAGCGAGCCACCGTCTTCGGCGATCTGTTCGCGGCTGCGCCAGGCCTCCAGGAACGTCATCGCCATCACCTCTTCGGCCGCCGACCAGTCGCCGGTCAGCCGGAAGGCGTGGTTGTACACCGACTTGGCGCATGCGTCGAAGACCGCGCCGAACGCGTCCGCGTCCCCGGCCCGGGAACGCGCCCGCAACTGCGGCGTTGGATCGTCCACATCAGCTAACTGGCTCGGCGCAGCCCTCCGGTTCCTGTGACCTGCATCACAGGAACCTTATGGGCGGCGTGCCACGGCAGGACACCGTCGCAGCGGCCCATTCATATGCGCCGGCTCCTTCAGGTCCCGCAGGCGCGCCCACCCGGCCGGGTCACCAACCCATGTCCCGCGCAACCGGCCGGCGCCGCATCGCCCCGACCGTGCCCATCCGCTCATAGCCGCGATGAGAGTTGTCCGTCCAGCGCCCTGCGCTCAGAGCCGGGCAACAGTTGCGATGCCGCTCGTATTAGGCGATCAGAAACCCCGCGGCCTGATGCCTCTGCTCACGCAACGTGATCGGTCCTTGACCTGGGCGAAGCGCACACTGCCGCCTTATTGCGTGGCTGCGGGACTGTTGGCGCACCTCACCCGAGTCAGGTAGAACGGGTTGCTCTGCGCGCTCGAAAGCGCTGCCCGCGAACAAGCCGCATCGGCGCCATGGCCAATGAGTCCTCCACGTATACGCTGGCCCGCATAGGCCCGTCCCCGGCGCCCGGATCGCGGCTGGAGCAACTGGCGGCCCGCGCCCGCTGGCTCCTCGCCGAGCCGGCCGACGGGGCGTACTTGGCCGCGCCCCTGGCCGATCCCCGCAGGGGGCACGTGGCCGTTCGAGCGTGCCCAGCTTCAGCTGGACTACGGGGAATGGCTCTGACGGCAGCGGCGGTCTGCGGGCGCGCGCCGGGCTACGGGCGGTCCTCGTCATCCTGGCTCCCGGCAAGATACGGAAGCGTCAGCTCAGTTGTCACGGTGGCTGGCCGGCCCGGCAGGATCACCGACGAGCCTGTCGCGACGGCAGCTTTCTTGCCGTCGGCGTCGAACACCTCCGATATGCCGATCGCCATGCTGCGGCCCCGGTGCATCACCGTTCCCCGCGCCACCAGATCACGCCCGTCGGGTGGAACCGGGCGCAGGAAATACACCTTGAGGTCCACTGGACCGAAAGCGGTACCGGCCGGGAGGGTCGTCTGCACCGTGCCGTCGATGGCCGTGCCGGCGAGCATGGCGATGGCGCCGCCGTAGAGCCTGCCCTGGATCGGCGCGCACAGCCACCCACTGGCCGGCATCTTCCACGTGGTCGTGCCCGCCTTTGCCTCCACAGGAGTGATCCCGCAGAAATGGGCCAGCGGGGGCGCCGGCAGATCACCGGTGATGAGGGACTGCAAGACGCCGAGACCGTCCGTGCCGTCCCAGATCTCCTGGGACAGCACCTCGCCTGCCACCGGCCGTTCGTAGGGATGGGGTGACGGCCAGTCCGGCTCCCTGATACGGGGCGGGTTCTTGAGCGCCTGCTCGATGACCTCCCACGGCACCTGCACACGCGGCAGAATCGCGCACCGGGTGCTCGCCACCGCAACCAGGCGACCCGCTTCGTCGGTGACCTCGACCAGCGACACGCCAGTGGTCTTGCCTGCGTGGATCAGCCGGCCTTTGGCCGTCAGCGTCCCGCTCTGCGGCACGACGGTGCGCAGGAACCTGAGCGAGATCTCGGCCGTCGTGAACGGAGTAGCAGGGGGCAAGGCGGTCTGGACCGTACAGCCCAAAGGCGCGTCTACCAGGATGCCAAGGGTGGCGCCGGAGACGACTCCCTGCGGGAACAGCAGCCAGTCGGTCACCGGCATGGTGAACGTCACGCCGCCGGGCTCGACCGCGCTAAGCCCGAGTCCGAACAGGTAGCGAATCGGGGGGCCAAGACCGCCTTCCAGCATGTTGCGGAGCAACTCGAGCCCGGACAGGGTCACGAACTGCCCAGGGTCGGTGTAGAACCCGCGAACTGGTTCTTCCCAGATAGGCGCCTGGGCGGATCGACCGGGCTTCCGGGGATTCATGTGCTGCACCCCGCGAGCAGCGGCCCAAGTCGTGCGGGCACGAGCTTGCGGCGGGGGTGCCAGCGATAGGGCCGCGGTAGCCGCTGATGGTGAGCTGGCCGGGCGCAACCCCGACCGGTGGCCCGGCGGGCGCCTGGGGTGCCACCCAAACCGTTTGGCAGCCAGATGAGCCCGGCCCGCATCACAGGGCTAGTCCCGGCGACCACGCGTGCGCTCCCGCGCCTGGTGGTGAGCAGCGCCGGATCGCTGTCGGCGAGGTCAAGCGCTACGTCGCTGAGCTCGGCCATTGCCTGTTGCACGTCGAGGTAAGTAAGACAACGGAATCGCTTTTGGCCGACGTCCCCGAGACGGACGCCATCACGGCCGCCTGGACCCGCTGAGGCCGGCGCCCATGCTGTTCAAAGACGACCCCGCCACCGGCAAAGCCGCCCGACCCGGCCCAGTCGCCCCCGCCCAGCGCTCGCCCTCGGCGCTGGCCAAGACCGCGGCCCAGATCACCACAGACGGCCAGCCAGTGCCCAGCTCCCACACCCTGCTCGCCGGCCACCATTGCCGCCAACCGGATCCAGCCCGCCGGCGCCTGCCTGCCTTCACCTGGATCACCTCCACCGGGCGCTGCGGTCATCGACCTCTGGACCAGCAGTCCGTGAGATACGACCAGGCTCATCCGGTCACTGCCCAGATACACCGTGAGATCCGTCTTCCCCGGCAGCCAGCCGCCCGGCACTCGACGGTTCGGCCCGGTGCTCTCGCCGGGGCATGATGTCCTTGCCGCGAGTGCCCATGCCGGCCTCCACGACCAGGGTCCAGGCGGCTGCGACCTCCAGGGCGATCCCGAGCAGCACCGCGAACGCCAGCAGGTACAGCCCGCCGCCGTGCCTGGCAAGCAGGCTGATCCCCGCCCCGATGCTGAGCAGCCAGGTTGCCGCCATGCCGAGCCACCGGCCGACCAGATCCGCGGAGACCGCAGGCACCTCCCACCGCACCGTCCGCAGCATCGACCAGACGGTGTACGCCACGCAGCCCACCGATACGACGAGGATCTCCGCCGCCAGCACCGCAAGCGACTGACCCGGCATCACGACGAACCCCGAGCCGATGGTGATCGCGATGAGCCAGATCAGCAGGTAACGCGCCCGTGTCCGAAGTACGCGGCTGAGCTGCAGCTCCCGCACGCGGAGCGAGAACGCGACGAAGAACAGCCCGGTCAGCGTGGCCGCAGCGGTACCGGTCAGCGCGAAAAACGTGCTCCATGAGCCCGGATGGTATTCCGGGGCAACGCCCGCACTCGCCAAGATCATCCGATACCCCTGTGATGCACTCAGCACGGGACCCTACCCGCCCTCAGCGCCGTCCCGCCAGGCGCGCCGGAACACCGCGAACGGATCTTTATCCTTGCCCTGGCCTATCGGTCCCGGCCTGCCCATTGGCTCCGCCTCCTTGCGGCTGACCGGGATCCCGGTCGGTCAGGGCGCTTTCAGACTGCTGCGGCAATCGGCTCGAGCTGGCTTGGCCGCCCGGCGGTTGCCCGGCGCCGGAGGGAGCAGCGGGCGGGGCGGCATGCTGGGTTTTATAGCCCTCGACGGACTTGCTCACATACGCCAGGAGATCGGGACGCAGGCGGTAGAGGTGCCTGCGGTCGTACCACTTCACAATGACGGTGCCGAGCGCGAGCCAGAAGAGCAGGCCGAGGGCGGCGGCCAGGGTTCCCCGGCTGAGGCCAGCGTCGCCTCGGGCCCCGAAGTACAAGATCGAACGGGTACCGGCCAGGACCTGGCGCAGCGGTTCTATGTAGCTCAGCGCGCGAAGGAAGCCGGGCAGCGCCTCCACTGGCACGGTGCCTCCTGCTGAGGCCAGGCCGGCGTAGACGAACAGCAACAGGGCGACCAGCTGCCCATAGCTGCCGGCCACGGCGAACAACGCGATCGTCCCGGCGCCGACGCTGGCCGCGCACAGCCAGGTATACAGCCACAGCAGCCCCGGATAGGGCGCGTCCATGCCCAGCGCCCCGGCCGCCACCGCGAGCATCAGCGCGGTCAGCACGCCGGTGAGTGCTGCGACAATGGCCCATTTGATCAGCAGGGTCTGCCACCTGTTGATGGGCACCGGCTGGCGCTGGCGCCAGCGCGGCCCGATCTCATTGGTGGCGTAGCCGAGCGCGGAGTCCACGACCGAGTTCACGATCGTCGCGCCCAGGAATCCGCACATCAGCGTCAGCAGCGCGATGTAGAAGGCGCTTAGCCCCAGCGCACTGTTCGCCGGCAACGGACGGTACTGCGCGGTCGTCACCGTGACCGGGTCGGCCAGCAGCACCCTGGTGGCGCCGGTTAGCGCGCCCGCCGGGACCAGGGCGGTCATGTGCCGGCCGATCTGGCGGGACGCCGCCGCCAGCGCGGGCTGCAAGATCCCCGTTGCCAGGCTGGCCCCCACGGTGCCGGCCCGCTCATTGGTCAGAATCTCTACCTGCGGGGCAGCACCGGCGGCCGCGGTCGGCACGTGCAGGCCGGCCACATTCAGCAGGCTGGCGGTGAAGTCGGGGGGGATCACCAGCACCGCGAACAGGCCGTCGCGACCCATGGCCTGCTCCGACTGGGGCAGGGTCGACACCTCCAGGTGCAGCCGACCCGAGACCGCCGGACTGGCCAGCAGGCTGGCTTGCACCTGTGCTCCGACCTCGAGGTGCTGCGACCCGGCCGTGGCACCCCGGTCCTGATTCACCACCGCCACCGGCAGGCCCCGCAGGTGAGCCAGCGGGTTGACCACCGACCCGATGTATAGCGCGGTCATGACCGCCACGACCACAGACGCCAAGACCACGGGGATCGCCCAAAGCGTCCGGACCCGCAGGATCTGACGGGCCCGGACAGGCAAGCGCGCGTCCGGGGCCCGGCGGCGAGAGGTGGATGAGGAATCGGCGCTCACGGCAGCCTCCTCTCTGCCCAGATGATAGGCGGCCACCTGCCCAGAACTTTCCCCAAGCCCGGCATCGGCACCCGCGCGGCACTCCGCGACGCACTTGACGGCCAAGCCCAGTCGCGTCGGGCTGGCTTAAGAGCTGCGACCACCAGTTGGACCGGTCCAGCCACGTTCGCCGCCAGCCACGTCGGCCACACACGGCTGGCCTGTTGACCGCCCACTCAAGGCGACCGCCTGGCCGTTTCGACCGTGACTCCTGGGAGATGGCCGGGCGCCACAACGCAAATGGCTGATCTAGCAAATGGCTGATCTATGAGAACGCTGCTGGGCCTATCACGATGCATAACCGAACAATCTGCGCATTCCTGCTGCGACCGCAGATAAGACGGCCGGCTATCTCAGCCAGGGCCAAGACCGGCGGCAGGGAGCCGAAGCGCCGCCGTCGTGGCGGGTTCCAGCGTCGCGTCCGGCCTCGAATCGCAGGAAGCCTATCCCGAGCAATGGCCGCCGCCGATACCGGCCCAGCCTGACCTGGCAGCGACGGCCCGCGGTAGGGTCCCCACAAGATCCGGGCGCCAGCGGCGGTCGGCTTGGATAGGGTCGCGGTCAGGTCTGGCACCGCGTAGCCAGTGGTCTCCCGGCCGAATGGGTAGGGCAGATGCCCGTTGTTGATGATGACGAGGGTCTGCCGAATCGGGAGTTGATCAGGACTGGCGCGCCAGCCGGTCTGGCTGCTGGGCATCGCAAGCATGATCCTCGGGTTCGTGTTCCAGCTGACCGCCCTGCACTTCGGCGACTTGGCCCTGGTCCAGCCCATCTTGGCGGCTGAGCTGCTGTTCGTTTTCGGCTACCTGGGCGTCGCTGGGTCGCGTCGGGTGAGGCGCCGCGACTGGCTCGCCGTGGCGGCCATGTCCGCCGGCCTCGATTTGTTCCTCCGCCTGGCGTCGCCGTCAGGCGGGCGGCTGCACGCGCCGGGCTCCTCGTGGCTGCTGGCCGGCCTGGCCACCGCCGGCGTCGTGCTCGCGGCCCTGGACGTCGCCTGGTTTACGCCGTCTAGCAGCATTCCCGGCTCCTCCCGCGGCCCCGGAGCCAACGTACTGCTCTTCGCGGCCCGGCCGGCACCCGGCGAAGCCGGCAACCCGGCCGCGAACGGTGGGCCATCAGCAGCGGAGCAATACTCACAAGCCGAACGTGGTAGGAGCCGATCTGCACCCGGGCGCTCGGCACGCCAACCACAATGCCCCTCACCAGGACGACAGCGCATCTATCGCCGGATACGGATTGTCACGCGGTGACGAGTGACAACTACGAGGCACCACGGAAGAACGGTCGCTCCCACGCCGGATCGCGTGATACACGGGTGATCATTTCCGCCCACAGGGTCGGCAACGGAGTAATGATCACCCGTGTATCAGCCGTTATACGGCCCGTAAGGCTTGGTGATCTTCGATCACCCGTATAACGCCGATTTTGTGCGTTACTCCTCGCCCAGGCGTCAGCACGCATCCGAGCACAGATCAGTCATTTCAGGCCAGCCCAGGCCTCGCCGGACGGTAGACAACTTGGACCGCACCAACGCGATCCTTGGTTCCACTTGCTTGCGATCCTGATGCACGAGCGACTGTTGGCGGCTGCCCGGTCATGGACTTCGATCAATGCGCGTCTTACGAAACGCCCAACGCGACGTTGGCGCTTTGCCGGGATGCCCACGGCTTGATGCGCGAGCTCCTCCTGGGTCATCTTCGGCCGGATGATGCCGTCGCCGCCCCGGTGCTGGCTGAGCAGCACCTTCACGACACGCCGCGGCAGGTCCGGGAAGACCAGGTCTGACGGCGTCTCGCTGAGCCGCCCAAGAGCCGCCGCGATGGAACTCGTCAAGGCCTGCGCAACGGACGGCACGCGCGCGGATGTCCTGGATCGTCTGCCGCCGGACAAGGAGCAGACGGCGTTCCTCCGGGGCCTCGGCGTCCATTCCTGAAGGAGGGCCTCTTTTCAAGTGCTGATAGAACGGTGTTCGTGAATCAACGGCTCGTTATCACGAGATTCACCTTAAACAATCTCGGCGGGGATCCTCAGTAAGTCGCTGGTTCATGCGGCGCAGCGGCCTTGTTGGCAAGGGTTTCGGCGCGCTGGATCAGGGGGGTGCAGCCCAGCCGGGTGCCGATCGCCTTTGCCTCTCCGGCCGCGGCAGCGGCACCGGCAGCGTCGCCTGCGCGGGCGAGGTAGTCGGCCTGGTCGAGCAACCCTTGGGCGAGGTGGTAGGAGCTTGCTGCCGTGCGGAGGGCCGCGATCGCACTCGCGAAACCCGGCCCGGCGTCGCCTTCACCGGCCCTTGCCTGCGCCCTGGCACGAACCAGGTCACGCTCGGCCCGAAGGATCCGGGGCAGCTGGTCCTCCGGGTACCCGTCGAGCAGCGCGACGAGCTCAGCACACGCCGCGCTGTCGCCCAGGCCATACGCCATGCGGCTCGCCAGCGGCCAGGCCCAGCGGACCGTATCGTGGCGAATGCCGAGGGTGGCGCCCGCGTCGCCGAGCACCCTCCGGCAGTGCGCCAGAGCGTCGGCCGGCCGGCCGAGGGCAGCCGATGCGAAAGCCTCGAGGGTGCCAACCCACGCCTGGTCCTGGGCGTTCTCGCTCGAGCGCCAGTCCGGGAGCCAGCCCAGCACGGCGTTTGCCCGCTCGCTGTCGCCACGCAGGCAGGCCACCAATCCTCCGAAATACAGCACATATTTGTCGTCGGCGAGCCCGTCCTGCTGGACCGCGGTCGAAAGGACCTTGTCGACGTCGTCCCATTCGCCGAGCTCGAGCAGGGCCGTCATCAGGTTCAAGATGGACAGGCCGAGGAGCCGTCGATCGCCGATACGACGGGCGTGTCCGGCCGCTGCCCGTGCCGCCTCCGCGGCCGCACCCGGGTCGAAGCCGCCAAGTGCATCGGACAGGTTGGTGAGCGCCCAGCCAAGCCTTCCGACATCTCCGGCGCGCTCGGCGAAACGGGCGGCCTCGGTGTAACAGGAGGCTGCCTCCGCCGTCCTGTTGGCGCGGGCATGCGTAATCCCCCGCGTGATGAACAGGTGAGCCTGGAGCGCAGGATCGACCTGGAGAGCCTGACCCATGGCCAGTGCCTCGGACGCCAGACGCTCCGCCTCGGGACTGCCGTCGAGGATCTCCACGCTGGCGATCGTCCTGAGCGCCGCGACCGTGTCGCCGTCACGGACCGGCTGGAGCACGGCGAGTGCCTCAGTGAGCTGGGCTCGGGCCTCTGCGATGCGGCCGGCTAGGCCCAGCGCGCGTCCGGCGATGGTCCGGGCCCGGGCCGCCCCGCGAACGTCGCCGTGGTCGAGGTAGCACCGGCCGGCGGCCTCGGCGTGCTCGATGGTGCTCTGGAAGTCGGCATTGACCAGGTCGGCGCGCGCCGCCCGCTCCCACAGGTCGGCCGCACGCATGGCCTGTCCGCCTGCGTCCTGGGTCAGTTCCGGCTCGGCACGACGAGCGGTGATAAGTTCGGCGGCGCTGGCATAGCTCGCCGCCGCCCGCCCGGGCGCCCCGGCACGCTCGGCGCGCTCGGCCGCCCGGACCAGCATGGCGAGGGCCTGCTCCCGGATCGTCTCTGTGTCTGCGTCGCCCGCCCCGGCGGCGAGTGCGTCCAGGTAGTGGCGGGCGACGATCTCGGAGACCTCCTCGCCGCCGTGGGGGAACGTCTCCCGGAGGTAGGCCGCGACGGCAAGGTGGCGGCCCTTGCGCTCGCGCCGGGAGAGTGTCTCGTAGGCGACCTCGCGGAGGAGCTCGTGGGAGAAGCGGCAGCCGGCGCGCTCGGGTGACAGCGGCTCGGAATAGGCCGCAAGGACGTCCCGGCGCACCAAGTCGACAAGACTGTCATGGACTTCGTTGGCGGGCCGGCCGGAGAGGGCGACGAGGGCGGCTTCGCTGAAGGTCGTCCCGAGCACGGCGGCGATACCGACGAGGCGGCGGGTCACCGGCCCGAAGGCGTCCAGGCGGGATGCGAGGAGCCCGTGCAGGGTTTCGGGGACGGACAGGTCACTCAGCTCGCCGACGAGCCGGTAGCCCTCACCGGTTTTCGCCACCGTGCCGGAGTCGAGCAGGGAACGGATCGTCTCGATGGCAAACAGGGGGATGCCTTCGGCTCGGGCTGTGAGCGAGTCCAGCGCTTCGCCGGGCAGCGCGGGCACCAGGCCCTCGACGAGGCGGTGCATGGCCGCGGGCTCGAGTGGCTCCAGGAACAGGGCCGTGCGGTTGCGGCCCAAGCCGAAGCCCGGCCGACGCTCGCCGAGCTCGGGACGGGCCAGCACGAGCACGTAGACCGCCAGGTCACGCGTCCAGTCGACCAGGTGGTCCACGAAGTCCAGAAGGTCGGTGTCGGCATTTTCAGCATCTTCTATGACAAGGACCACCGGAGCGGATCGGGCCAGGCACTCCAGAAATATCCGCCAGCCGGCGAACAGCTGCTCTCTCGGCAGGTTCGGCTGCTCCGAGCCGTACTGGACGCCAAGAAGGCGGGAGAGCCGCGCGCCGACGTAGTCCCGTTCGGGCTCGGGGACGAACCGCACCAGGCCCTCGGTGAACTTGGCGGCGGCTATATCGGCGTGTTCGTCCTCGGCAATGCCCAGCCGGTGGCGGACGATCTCGGCCAGTGCCCAAAAGGCGATGCCGTCGCCGTAGGATAGACAACGGCCGGTGTGCCACAAGACGGTGCCGGCGATGCCGTCGAGGTACTTCTCCAGTTCCCAGGACAGCCGGGACTTCCCGACGCCGGGCGGCCCCGAGACCACGACAAGGCGGGGGCCCTTCCGCTCTACGCACGCGTGGAACAGGTCCTTCAGGGTCCGAAGCTCCACCTCCCGGCCCATCAGCGGCGCTTCCAGGCCGGAGGCGTGCCTGCGCCCTCCCACCCCGGAGAACACCCTGGTTGCCACGAAGACCTGCTCGGGCTTCGCCTTGCCCTTCAGGGACTGACGGCCCGCGTCCTCGAAAGAAATGGCGCTGTCGGAAAGGCGCCTGGTAGCCGCATCGACGTAGCAGCGCCCCGGCGGGGCGGCCGCCTGGAGGCGGGCGGCCGTGTTCACCCGGTCGCCGATGACCAGGCCCTTATCGGCGCTCTCGCCGGTCGCCACCTTGCCGGTCGCTACCCCCACCCGGGCTTGGAGGCCGACGGCAAGTCCCTGGCCGTAGGCGGCGATCGCCGACAGGAGGTCCAAACCCGCCCTGACGGCGCGCTCGGCGTCGTCCTCTTTGGCCACAGGAACTCCCCAGACGGCCATGACGGCATCACCGATGAACTTCTCCACCACGCCCCCGTACCGGGAAATGACCGCCCGGGACAGGTCGAAGTACCCCGACAGCAGCTCCCTTACCTCTTCCGCTTCCCGTGACTCAGCCAGCGGGGTGAATCCGACGAGGTCGCAGAACAGAACCGAGACATACCGCAGCTCGGCGGTCAGGCTCGGCCCCTCGGCGGTCAGATCCGCCTCGGCAGGCGCAGACGGCGGCACGGGGGCGATCGCGAGCCCCGCGGGGGCCCCGCAGTTCCCGCAGAAACGTTTGCCTGTGGTCAATCCGGCACCGCAAGCCGAGCAGACCGTGGCCAGGGGTGCGCCGCAGTCCTCGCAGAACCGCTTGCCGTCCGGGGTCTCGCCCTTACACGCTGGGCAGCGCATGCCAGGGACCTCCTACCGCCTGCCGCTGGGCGTTGGTGTGGCCGCCGGCACACCCCAGGCAAACGCCAGGAAGGTGGCCGCTGACGTTGATCGAGACCCGAACCGCTCGCCGAGGAACTGGTTGATGGTGGGCCTCATAGCGGTGCACCTCGGCCAGCGCGACCTGGAAAAGGCGATCGACAACCTGGTGAAATTCCCTCCGGCCCCCGCTCCTGCGCCAGGTCGCTGGACCGCGCCATGTCGCAAAGCAGCACGTTCACCTGCTTGCGCTCACCCTCGATGGCAATCCGGGCAGCCTGGATCTGCTCGCTGATGTGCCGCAGGGTTAAACTCGCCGGCGCCGGGGCCGCGGTCACCGCGCGCCCGCGATCAGGACAGAACCAGGCCCCGGCAAGGGCACGGTGCCATAGTCGACGCACAAAATGCCCAGATGCAGGCTGCAATGCGAATGGAAGCGCGCCCCATCTGGGTTCTCGTGCCTACAGTGAGGGCACCGCACCGGCGATCACCCCCGGGCCGGTCCAACAGAGAATCAAGCCTGATACGCACCTCAGTGCGCTTCTCGAGGTCGCCGCGACGACAGAAGTATCATACTTCCGCTGCGCGTTTTGAAGAGATTGGCGGTCTCGGCGTTCACCGACGGCCACGCCCAGGGAGATGGTGTATGAGATGACCACCTCGCGATCGGTTTCTATTTAAGCACCAATGGCATCGATTGTCACGCCAGTCTCACTGGTTTCTGTGGTTGTTATGGACTTGCGGCAGGCGGCGAGGATTTCCGGTCCCATATAGCGGCGGGCTTCGGTCCATTCGTCGTTCTGCTCGGCAAGAACGGCGCCGACAAGGCGGATGATGGCATCCCGGCCCGGGAAGATGCCGACCACATCGGTTCGCCGGCGTACCTCTTTATTCAGGCGCTCCTGGGGATTATTGCTCCACACCTGCCGCCAGATCTCGCGGGGGAAGGCGGTGAAGGCCAGGATGTCGTCGCGGGCCTCGTCGAGGTGGGCGGCGGCCTGCGGGAACTTCGCCTCGAGCGCGGTGACGACCTGGGCGTGCTGGGCGCGGACAGAGGCGGCGCCGGGCTGCTCGAAGATGGTCCGCACCAGGGTGGACACCCACGGCTGGGCGGACTTCGGCACCCGGGTGAGCAGGTTGCGATGGTAATGGGTTCTGCAGCGCTGCCAGGTGGCGCCGGGCAGCACAGCGGCGATAGCGTCGCGCAGGCCCTGGTGACAGTCGGAGGTGACGAGCTGCACGCCGGACAGGCCGCGAGCGACCAGGCCGCGCAGGAACGCCAGCCAGCCCGCGCCGTCCTCGGACGAGGCGATGTCGATGCCGAGGATCTCCCGCTTGCCATCGGCGTTGACGCCGGTGGCGATCAGGGCATGCACGTTCACCGTCCGGCCGCCCTCCCGGACCTTCTGGGTGAGCGCGTCTATCCACAAGAACGTGTACGGCCCGGCGTCCAGCGGCCGGGCCCGGAAGCCCTCCACCATCTGGTCCAGATCGGCGGCCATGAGGCTGACCTGCGACTTCGACAGGCCCGTCACCCCGAGTGAGGCAGCGAGCTTCTCCACCCGCCGGGTCGAGACCCCCAGCAGGCAGCTGGTCGCGACCACCGAGGCCAGGGCCCGCCCGGCGCGCCGCCGGTGCTCCAGGAACGCCGGGAAGTACGAGCCCTCCCTCAGCTTCGGGATCGCCAGCTCGATCGTCCCGGCCCGGGTGTCCCACTCCCGGCGCCGGTACCCGTTACGGGAGTTCACCCGCTCGGGCGTGACCTCCCCGTACCCGGCGTTGCAACGGACCTCCACGTCAGCGTCCATCATCCGCTGCGCGAAGCCCTTGACCATCTCCCGCAGCAAATCCGGGCTCGCCGACTCCAGCGTCTCCTCGAACCGCGCGCCAGGAACCGGCACAATGTCACCTGCGGCCACTTCGTTCTCCTTCGTCTCGTCGTGAGCACTTCGAAGGATCACGAGGTGGCCGTCTCAGGTCACGCCGACACGCCCAGAACCGGCCCACCAGTCACAACCGGATCAGCTACCACATACACCACTCCCGTGGACGTGAACTCACCGACGCACCTCAGGGCCTCGTTAGGAGTGGCTGACTCAAGCAACCCGGCCTGAGATCCAGTCCTAAGGCAAGCTGTGGGAGAGACGAGGCAGTTCTCGCACCAGGTCCGTGCCCTCCTTGAACTGGCGCAGAGCCGTGTGTCTTCCTGTGCCCTCACAGACTTGTGCGCCGAGCTCAGCGCCGGACCAGCGAGTCTGCTCTGGTATGTAGTCCTCGCTCAGCCCGGACGCGGCGATCCGCGCCGACGAGCGAGTCTGAGCCTCGATCCACCGGCCAGTTTTGGTAGGTGGTTTCCCGTCCGATTTTCTGTACGAGGAGTTTTACCAGACCAGTCCGGGCGTGGCTTCCTGCCGCTCACCTGTTCTGCGGCTTGTCCGGGGTTCCTGGCTCGGGGGGCGGGTTCGGGTGGCCGGTGCGGCCGTGGCGGGTGCGGACCGATCCGGGCTGGTCAGGCCGCTGTAAAACGCCGAGCCAGCCGGACGATGACCGTCCCGGTGCACCCGCAGTCCCGCGCGGTTCCGATGGCGCGGGCGGCCAGGCTGGCCGCGCCGCGGGCGGAGGGCGTTGCCGCCGCTCAGCCGGGGTGGCGGCGATCACTGGCGCCGGCAGCGGCGTGCTCACCGTTGCGGCCAGCGCGTTCAGCCCTCCGGACCAGCAGCGATTTCCCCTGGATCTTCGTGTGCCCGAACCTGGCGCCCTGCTTTTGGTGCCCGTAGACCCGTTTTTGCAGCGAGTCGATGTCAATGAACGCCAGCGTGCCCGCACCGGGCAGCAGCGCCGCCCGGCACCAGCCCTCGGCCGGCAACTGGCGCCAGGTCACCGGCCAGTAAGCCGTCGATCCCAGCGTTCCGTGTGGGTCTTCGAAGGTACCGGCCTGCACGATGGGTCGGTCGTTCCCGGGGTGATCGCGTCGGACGTGGACCACTTCTACGCGGGGATGGCGTTCCCGCCAACGTGCAGATCTTCACCCACTCGCCTATCAATGCCAGCCTGGGCCAGGCCGACCTCGGCGCCTTCTACTCTGACATGAGCTACTAGACCGATCTGACATGAGAGGGTACGGGACTTGGTGCCTACCCGGCCGCGGATCAGCGTGGTGCTGCCCGTCCATGGCGTTGAACAGTACCTGGCCGAGTGCCTCGGCTCGGTGCTGGCCCAGCCCGGCGCCGAGGTCGAGGTGATCGCCATTGACGATGCGTCTCCCGATGGTTGCGGCAGGATACTAGCCGCCTGCGCAAGGCTGGACCCGCGCCTGCGAGTGGTCCGCCTGGAGCGCAATGGCGGCCCGGGCAACGCGCGGAACATCGGCCTGGAATTGGCCGTCGGGGACTATGTCTGGTTTATCGACAGCGACGACGTCGTGACGGGCGGGGCAGTTGAGGCGATCATCCGCCGTCTCGGCCGCGAGTTCCCCGACGTGCTGCTGATCGGCTACGAGGACCTGCTTCCGGACGGCAGGACGCAGCCGAGCTTCGGCCGGGCGCTGCTGCGGGCCGCGCCGCCAGGGTCGTTCACGCTGGCGCAGCAGCCGCAGCTGATTAACCTGGCTATGACCGCCTGGAGCAAGGTGATCAGGCGCGCCTTCCTGGTGAATCTTGGCGTACCGTTCCGGTCAGGCATCCACGAGGACGTCCCGGTAACCTGCGCCGCCCTGTTGGCAGCGCGCCGGATCAGCACGCTGGACCGGGTCTGCTACCGCTACCGGCGGGCCAGGCCCGGATCGTTCATGGCCACCACGAGCAGCGATAACATAGCCATCTTCGATGCCTACCGGCAGGTCTTTGATTTCCTTTCGAAACGCGAAGCCGCCGGTGGCGCAGCCATTCCCGGCGTGCGGGCGGCGCTGTTCGAGCGCGCGATCTGGCACTACAGCACAGTGCTGCAGGCGGGCGGTATCGGCATCGGCCCGATCGGCCGCAGCGGGCTAGTTCCGCGCCGTGACCGCAGGGGCTTCTTCGCGCGCATGCACGAGGACTTCGTGCGCTACGTCCCGCCCGGCTACCGTCATCCGCCCGGCGCTCGTGGTGCCAAGTTCCGCCTGGTCGAGCGCAACGCCTACTGGACATATGAGCTGCTCGAGCCGCCGAACCGGGCGCGGGTCGCGCTGCGTCGTGTCGCCTCGCGCGAGCCGCGGTAGTGTTCTGAGCGCTGAGGCGCACCCGTCGGCAAGGTGCGGCGAGCACGCCGGACTGGGCTCTCCCCGGGACTTGAATCGTTCGCCTGATCCAGGCCAGGTGGCCGGGCGCTGGCTGATCGGGCGCCCCGTCGGCCCGCAGGTTTGGCGGGCTCGCCAGCCTCGGTGCGCCTAGCCGATGGCGGGGCCGTCAGATCACCGGCGGGCGGCCGGCCCGGGTCATACGCCATACGGTGCGGATGGAGATTGGGTGCCGCGGGCCCCGATCCATCCGCCAGCCCTCGGCGAAACCGGATAGCCAGGCCCTCAGCGCGCTGGCCGACCGCTCTCTGACGGCCGTCATCGCCAGCCAGTCCATCAGGTACGCCCAGGCCAGCGGCCACGGCAGGTTCCTGCGCGCCAAGAGCACGCGATTCCGCCCGTCCAGCCGGTACCACGTCGCGTGCCGTGCGTTAGGCACAGCGGGATGGCACATCCGGGCAGCCGCGTCATACTCAAGCCGGTAGCCCAGCTCAAGCAGCCGCCAGGACAGGTCTGTCTCCTCATGCGCGTAGAAAAACTGATCGGGCAGCCCGCCAGCCTCAAGGTAGGCCGAGCGCCTGATCGCACACCCGCAGCCGACGAACGTCGTCACCGGCGACGACCGGCCAGGGTCACCGGCCCGCAGCCGCGGCACGTACCACCGCGCAGTCGCACCGCCTGCAGGATCTATCACGCGGAACGAGATTACGGCGAGCTTGGGATCGGCCGCGAACCGGTCGGCGACATGCTGCCCGAGGCCCGCGTCGAGATACCAGCCATCATCGTCAAGGAATAGGATCACGTCACCGGAGCAGGCATCGACGCCAGCGTTGCGGCCAGCCGCAACTCCCACGTTCTCCCGCAGCCGGATCGTCGTCACCTCGTCCGGCAGCGGCGGCACATCCACACCGTTGCCCACGACCACCAGTTCGGCGCCGTCGCCGCGCAGCGCACCGGTGCTCTGGATTGCCCGTTCAAGCTCAGCTGGGCGGTCGCCCATCGTCAGGATCACGCAGGACAGCTTCACCGGAGCCTCCTTGACGCCACGATTGCCGCCAGGTGCGCTATCACCATGAGTGCCGCGACGGCCAGGCATGCCAGGACCAGGACGCGGGTCGCCAGCAGGCCGCCCCGGATCGCATCCGCCACCGCCGCGAGGAGGATCAGCAGCGAGAGCTCGACCGCCTGGATGATCCGGTGCACGCGCAGCATGCTGGCCAGCCGCCGCGCCAGCGCCAGGCCCGATCCCCGCGGCTGCAGGGCCTCATCGTCATGCCCGGCCGCGAGCCCGGCCTTGGCCCTGGCCGCCACCACGTTGTCGGTCTCCGCCTTGACCAGCGCCGCCAGCAGCGCGGCGGCGAGCCCGGCCGTCACGTAGCGGCCGGAGGTGGTCAGATGACCCTGCGCCCGGATTCCCAGCCCGACCAGCAGCCCTGTCTCGACCAGGTAGTGGCCTATCCCGTCCAGAAACACGCCGGTCGCCGACGTCCGCTTGCTCCACCTGGCCAGCTCGCCATCGGAGCAGTCGAGCAGCAGGGACGCCTGCATGAGGACTGCCGCAACGATCGCAGTGGCCACGCCGCCGAACGCGACCAGGACCCCAGCCGCTAAGCCGCAGCCGATGAACGCGACGGTGACGGCGTTCGGCGAGCAGCCGAGCCGGGCGAAGACCCACGTCGCCCGCGGCGAGAGGCTGCGCATGTAGAGCCGGCCCGCCCAGTGCTCGTCGTTCAGCCGACCGATCACCGACTGCGGCTGGCCCTCCGACCTGAGCTCAGCCAGAGATGGCCCTGGCATAAGCCTTCACTCGCTTGGCTATCTCCGCCCGCGTGCAGCGGGACACCCCGGGATCGCGCAACGGCGGGGGCTCGTTGCGGGTCTATCCGGGCGTTCGAAAGAGGGAAATGCTGGAAATCAAACATTATAGCTGAGCATAGCTGGGTACGTTCCCTGGGGGAAACGGGAAGATTTCGGGCCCAGACCCGGTGGGGCCTGGCCGCGCTCCGGGGACCACGCCAGCGGTACGCCCCAGTCGTTCTTCCCCGGGCGGTCCTCCGGACGGCCATCCCCTCCGGGCAGTAATCGATCACCCTCGTCAAGTACGTGACAGTCGACTCCTACGCGTTCAGCCAGACCTTCCCCACCGGGGACGGCAGCAACCCGACGCTGCGGGCTGGCCTCAGTTAGCTGAACCGGTCGATCGGCTGGATCAGCGGGGCGCCAGGTACGCGACGAACTTGAGGATGCGGACTCGGATGCCTGGCAGGTCGTGGACCTTCCAGCCTCGCGCATAGCCGGGCGGATGCGCGTGCGGGTACTCCAGCACCGCGATCCGCTCAGCGCCAGCGCGGCCGCCTTGCACGGCAGCGACCGTTGGCGCGGACGCGCAGCCGGCATAGAAAGCGATCGGGATGTTCTCCTCGCCCTTGATCAGGCAGGGCGGCCGGATGCCAAGGTGGCGCAGGTCTGTGGCGATGCGGGTGTAGTCGTCAAAGAAAGTCAACTTCTCCCCTACCTGATGATCGAGCACCACGTGCTGGACCAGAAGCTGAGCGGCCAGACCGACGGCCACCATCGCGGTAGTGGCCGGCCGGATGTCCCTGCGCACTCCGGTGACCAGCCAGGCGGACAAGTCGGCCACGGGAATGGAGAGCAGCGCGTAGGCGGGCAGCAAAAAGCGCGGGGCGGCGTAGTTGATCAAGAAGAGGTACGGCACGGCGACGCAGAGCGCGCATGCGGCAGGCAGCAGCGATGAGCCCAACCGCCCGGCACGCCTGGCAGCCAGCACCCCGAGCGTGACAAGTACCGGCAGCGCCAGCCACCACAGGCTGATCTCCGGATACCTGAGGCCGACCGTGCACGGCCGGCAGAGGGTGGGCCCGTTAAGCGCGCGCAGCTCGTCCCACACGGCGAAGTGCAGCCCGAAGCCGCCCTGCTCGGCGCTGGCGGCGTGCAGCCGGGCGAGTAGGCCCCCGAACCGCAGGTACGCCTCGATGACCCACTCGGCGGAACCTGCCGCCAGGCCGGCCACGGTGGCGGCAAGCAGCGGCCACCGCCGCCATTCCCGCACCGCGAGGACGGCGGCCGCCAGCGCCGCCGCGAGGAAGACGGCATCGCCGGGACGGACCAGGGCGGCAATCGCAATACAAGCAGCCAGGCCGGCCAGCGCGACCCAGGCAGGCTTGCCAGGCTCAGCCGCTGGCTGCATGGTGGTCGGCCGCGCGGCTTCTGACATCTGGGTACCGCTGGCAGCGCGCAGGAAGAAACCCACCGCCGCGAGCCCGCTGAGCGCAACCCACTCATCAGGCATGGCCTGCGGCCCGTAGTACTGAGTGACCCACAGGCCGCCGAACATGACCCCGGCCAGTGCCAGAATCCAGGCGGGCCGCAGCGGCCGCCACGCCAAGAGCGCCAGCAACAAGCCAAGGCCTGACGCCACGGACAAGTAAACCCGTAGCGCCACAGCCGACGACGTCAGGAGGGTAACCGGGGCGACCAGCAGCGAGATGCCGCGGGCGCGGGCGGGATCGAAGTATGCGGCCGGGGCGTGCGAGCTGACCTGGCTGACGTAGACCACCTCGTCCCAGCTCAGCCCGAGCCTCTGCGAAACGAAGAGGAGCTGGGCGCCGGTGAACGCGGCCGCCACCAGGACCAGCCACCAGACGCTGTCGGCGGCGGGTACGGCCCGGACGACCGGGCTCGCGGCAGGCCTCAGCCGCCGCAGTGCGACTGGCGCAGAAGCCATACGTTAAGAATGCCGCATACGGTCATTCGACGCGGCGAGGGGGTAGGTAATGTCCGCCTGTTCAACAGCGGAGGCGATCTGCTGGACCAGCCATCCAGATCGCGGTGCTGCCAGGGGCCACTCTGCCAGATCGCCTTGGCGGCCAGGTTTCAGGTCGTCCGGTTGTAGCGCGCGAAGGGTGTCGTCCGTCGAACCGCCAGCGTGTCGCGCCGTTCGGCTCGGTGGTGCTCAAACCGACGACAGCGTGGACGGTGAACCAGTAAAGATGTCACGGCGGTGGCCTGGCGCTCGGCGCGCGCTGTACGGCGCGGTGAAGCCCGTCGCCCGTTTCCTCGGCCGGCCACCCAATGCCGCAGTAAATGCTGGCCACCTGCTCCAAGATCGCTGACTCGGTAACATGCGCTGCCTTGCCGTCGAGGGTCAGGCGCGCCCGCGCCGGATGTGAAATGGTGCGGTGATATCACGGAGATACCGACGGATGAGGGGAAGCTTTACCTCGCTACGGCCCTGGACAATGCCGCAACGGAATCGTTCTTCTCAACCCTGGAATGGGAAATGCTGTCGCGTCATCACTTTAGCACGCGTGATGAGGCGAGCGAAGTCATTACTCGCTGGGTCTGCGATTTCTGCAACAAAGCTAGGCTGCATAGCTCTTGTGGCATGAATCGCCAATAGACTATGAGAATTCCGCTGCAATGGAAGCAGCATAGGGAGTCCTCCACGGTTCGGGGGAACCTCAGCACGGAGTTAAGCCTCGTGCATGGGTAGCCGCAATTACCCATGCAGCACGCGGCGCTAAATCTCGATCGGACGGTAAACGAGATGATTTACGGTCACTCAAGGCTACGAAGATAACGATCTTTAATTCTTGATGTCGGTTCCTGTGATACTGTGATTCTTAAAGTAGTCGACGGCTGTGATCGATAGGTGGCGGACGCCTCAGCCCGGCGAGGAATTATTCCCTCCGGTTACCTGCGCTCTATTCGACGTGGGAGGCGAGCACGGACATGATCTCGCTGCTGCGGTCGAGGCCGACGTTGTGTCCCGAAGAGCCGCTGACGTGCAGGGTGGCGTCCGGCAGCTCGCGCGCCGAGCGGCGCGCGACGGCGATCGGCGCGTTGCGGTCAGCAGCGCCGTGCCACAGGTGCACCGGCGTTTTGACCTCGCTGAGCGGGAACGGCCACGGGCGCTTGGTCAGGGCGAGTTCCTGCACCGTGGCGCCCGAGCCCGGCCGGACGCAGCAGGTACCAGGTTCCCGGAATGGTGTACTGCACGCCGAACGCCTGCTTCACCAGTTCCCGGACCCGGGCCAGCGTCCAACGCTGATCCGTCCAGCCGGCCGCCGTCGGCCCTGCATCCAGCACCCGGTCCAGCTCCGCCAGCTGATCCTGATCCAGCCGGCACCGGGCTGCCTGCCCCTTCGAGGCCAGCCCCGGCGCACCGCCAGCCTGCAGCGTCAGCTCCGCCGCTACGGGCCATGCGGGAGACCGGGCTGACGGTCGCCGCCGGCACCGACGCCACCCGCGTCGCCAGCTACTGCGCGTCGCCGAGGCGGCAGCGGAATCGGCCGACCGGCAGGCCTGGCGCCAGCGCCGGGCAAGCGCGCCAGGACCGGCCGTCCCCGACCTGCGGCGCCTTCCGGCCGATCCGCTGCTCGGCTGCCTGTAGCGGCCCCGCCCATAGCGCCACCAGCGCCTACGTGTGAGCCGCGGCCGTCCGGGGTGGCGTCGGCTGGCGCCTGCTGCACGCGCGCCTTGCGCTCGGTGACAAACACGGCCCGCGGCCACGTTGCATCCCTGCCTGCTGACACTTAATACCGCAACGCACTTGCGGATCGTTCTAGGTGAGCGGTTCGCCTCCGAGCACGTCAGCCAGTGCCGAGCCCGGCGCGCAGGAAGGCGGTGGCCTGGTCGATCGCGGCGCGCGCGGCGCGGGTCTCGCTGAGTGCGTCGAGCAGCATGAAGTCGTGGATCATGCCGTCGAACCGCACGGTCGTCACAGGCACTCCGGCTGAGCGCAGCTTGGCGGCATAGGCCTCTCCCTCGTCGCGCAGCACGTCGGCCTCGTCTACGCACAGGTAGGTCGACGGCAGCCCGGTGACCTGCTCGGTGCTGGCCTGGTTCGGCGAGGCGGTAATCTCGGCGCGCCGTTTCGGGTCGGTGGTGTAGGCGTCCCAGAACCATTCCATCTCTTTGCGGCTGAGGTAGTAGCCGGTGGCGAACTGCTCGTAGGAGCCGGTGTTCATGGCCGCGTCTGTGACCGGGTAGTACATCGACTGCTGCACGAACGTCACGTCGCCGCGTTCCTTGGCCATCAGCGCCAGCGCGGCCGCCATGTTGCCGCCCACTGATTCGCCGGCCACTGCCATGCGGCTGGCGTCCAGGCCCTTGGATGCCCCGTTGCGGGTGATCCACTGGGCGGTGGCGTAGCCCTGCTCGATCGCGACCGGGTAGCGCGCTTCTGGCGAGTTGGGGTATTCCACGAACGCGAGCGCCGCGCGGGCGCCGACGGCGAGCTCGCGCACGAGCCGATCGTGGGTGGCGGCGTTGCCGAGGATCCAGCCTCCGCCGTGCATGTACACGATGACCGGCAGCATGCCGGCTGCGCCTTGCGGCTTGATGATGCGCACCCGGGCGTCGCCCGCCGGGGAGGGAACCGTGATCCACTCCTCGTCGACCGGGAGCTTGCTGACCGGGCCGGACTGCGCGTCGTCGAGGACCTTCCGGGCGTCGGCCGGCGCCATCTCGTACAGGAACGGTCGTTTCGAGAACGCATCGGCAACCTGCTGCGCGGCAGGCTCCAAGACAATCGTGTTGGTGGCAGTCATGACCGTGCTCCTCACGCCAAAGCTGAAGCATTGACTGACCCACAAGCACGGCGGCCACTCGTCACGCACCGGATCTTTTCCGGTAACCGGGCAATCCCAGCCGAATAGCCGCCCGCGTTGCGGCTGCGTCTCAACGTCCTGGCGCCTCCTGTGTAACACACGCCACATCTGACCCAGTTATCGACCCGCACGGTTGCCTGATTCACCCCCTTACCAGGGGAACCTGGGGATATCGCTGCTGGTGAGTGCTGCAGCCGCAGCGCGCTACGGCTGTTCTGGGCAAGGAAGCACGCACCGGCTGTGCTGCACTCTTCGCGGCCACAGGAGTGAAGGCCAGGAGACGCGCACCATGCCAGGCGCCTCGTTCGAGGCAGGCTTGGTGGCATCCAGGATGCGGCGAACGTGCCCACAGACGTGGCCGACTGGAGACAACAGTTCGTACGGCTCATAACCCAGCGACGCCAGTCTCCTCGTGGCCAACAGAGCGTGATCATGCAAATTTGAGGTGCCGCCGTGCGTCATCGTGGTCCGCCCGAGCTGGCCAGCTGGCTCGCTGAGGGGACTTGCGGTCGGTGAGGCCGGCGCTCCGGCCCCATCGGGCGCCGGGATCCGGGGACGGCTACCGTCCCGGGGTGAAGGCCAGGGGAAGCCGGGCCGGCCCGGTGTTGCCGCTGCACGGCAGCCAGACCGCGTCGCCGGACACCCGCGGGTCGCGAAGCCGTCGGGCAAGCACCGCCAGGGCCACGCTCATGTCCGCGCGCGCGAGGAGATGACCGACGCAGTAGTGCACCCCGCCGCCGAAGGCCAGGTGCGGTGCACGGCCTGGTGCGGCGATGTCGAACGCCAGGTCCTGGTCCGTCCTGGGGTCGGTGCCCGCCGACTCGCAGAACAGGTGGATGGTGGTGCCGGCCTTGATGGCGAGCCCGTCGAAGATAAAGTCCGCGAGAGCCTCGCGGGTGACCCAGGTCGTGGTCGGGCTGACCCGCATGACCTCTTCGACTGCTCGAGGCGCCAGGTCAGGACGCTGCCCGAGAAGCCGCCACTGCCCCGGATGGTCGATGAACGCCTGCATGGCCAGTCCAAGCTGGTTGCGGGTGGTATCGAAGCCGCCGAAGATCAGCAGCACCAGTGTGTCGCGCAGCTCGGCCTCGCTGAGCCGATCGTCATCGACGTGCGCCTTGACCAGTCTGGTCACACAGTCCGCCCGCGGTGCGGCCCGGCGGTTCGCAATCAGCGCATCGGCGTAGGCGTAGAGCCGGGCCAGCGCGTCCTCGATCCGCTCGAGGTGCTCGCGGATCTGGACTCCCATGGCCAGGCCCAAGATCGCCGAGTCGCGCGCGATCGCCGGCCATTCCGGTTCCGGGATACCCAGCATGGCGGTGATGACGCGCGCCGCATAGGGCTCGGCGAACTCGGCCATGAACTCGCACCGGCCCGGTTCGGCGAACGAGTCCACCAGCTCGCCTGCCAGCGCCCGGAAGCGTGGTTCCATCGCGGCCACCGGCCGTCGTGCGAACGCGGGGTTCAGCAGCTTGCGCAGCCGCTCGTGATCGGCCCCCTCCTTGTTCAGCACCCAGCTGGCCCACCAGTCCGCGAATAGCCCGGAGGTGATGCCGTGGTGGGCCGGCCAGGCGGGGCTCCCCTGACGCAGGTTCGGGTGCCGGATCAGCCGGCTGGCCTGATCGTGG
>JASHYW010000496.1 GCA_030042885.1 Streptosporangiaceae bacterium
TGGCCAACGCCATCCGCGTCGGCGACCACCTGCTCGACCGGATGAGCTGAGCCGGTTTCCGGCGGCTGCCATCAGCATTCACCCCGACCGGATGAGGTGCGCCCTTCCAGGATCGGGCAGTGTGGTAAAACTCTGACCAGCACCAGACGAGAGCACATCAGCGAAACGACCATCGTGGGGGCGCCATCCGCGCTGCCCACCGGATCCGGCGGAGGTGACCGTGTCTGCCGTCGAAGGCGAGCCGGGCCCGGGCGTCGAGCACTCTGAGCTTAGCGAGGACGAGCGGGCTGAGCTGGAACGTCTTCGTGCCGAGACCGCTGAGGTCCACCACCAGGGGAACGGTGAGGCGGGTAAGGGCAAGGCTCGGCGGCACCTCAGCTGGCGAGCCCCGGTATCCATCGTGCTCATCGTCCTCGGCTGCATCCTCGCCCCGGTCGCGGTGATCGGCAGCTGGGCCAGCCTCGAGGTCTCCAACACCAACCGGTACGTGGCGACCGTCGAACCGCTGATCCACGACCCGGCCATCCAGAACTACCTGACGGCTCAGATCACCGGCCAGGTCACCAGCCGCCTTAACGTAACCGGAGTCGTCAATTCAGCCTCGGCCCAGCTCAACAGCAAGGGACTGACCCGGATCGGCTCGCTGCTCAGCCAGTTCGGCCCGCAGATCGCCAGCGCGGTCAACAGCTTCGTATACAGCACCGTGCACTCGATCGTATCCAGCCCGCAGTTCGCCACGATCTGGGTGTCGGTCAACAGGATCACGCACGCGCAATTGGTCAAGGTGCTCTCCGGCCAGGGCAGCTCGTCGGTCAGCATCAGGAACGGCCAGGTCGTCATCAACCTCGGCCCCTTCATCACCGCGGCCAAGCAGGATCTGATCGCGCACGGGTTCAAGCTGGCCAGCAATATCCCGCCGGTCAGCCCGACCCTGGCGCTGTTCCAGGCCAAGGACCTCGACAAGGCTCAGAAGCTCTACCGGCTGGTCACAGCGGGCAGGATCGTGCTGATTATCCTGGCGCTGCTCTTCCTCGCCGCCGGAGTGTGGGTGGCGCGGCATCATCGGCGGGCCCTGATCGGAGCCGGGCTCGGCCTGGCCGCGTCCATGCTGATCCTTGGCATCGGCTTGAACATCGGGCGCGGTATCTACCTCAGCAGCATCCCCAGCACGTTCCCCAGCGATGCGGCTTCCGCCGCGTACGACGCGCTGCTTCATTTCCTACGGGAAACCCTCCGCGTCGTGCTGGTGGTCGGGCTGGTCGTGGCCATCGGGGCGTTCTTCACCGGGCCCTCTCGCGCGGCGGTCCAGACCCGTTCGGCGCTCAGGGCGGGGCCGGAGTGGATCCGGCACTACGGCGAGCGCCGGGGCGTTTCCACCGGCCCGGTCGGCCAGTGGACGTACCTGCACCGCAGGGGCCTGCGGATCGGGGCGGTTGCGCTGTTCGCCCTGATATTCGTCTTCTGGGGTGAGCCCACCGTGCTGGTCGTCATCGTGCTTGTCATTCTCCTGCTGGTGGTCCTCGGGCTGATCGAGCTGATCGGCAGGCCCATCGCCGAGCCTGAGTCCACGAGCCAGGCGCCTGAGTCCGCGAGCCAGACATCTGAGTCCGCCACCCAGACCTGACGGGCGAAAGGCCGATCGTGAGAACACCCATATCCAGATACGCATCATCCGCGGCGTATGATCTTGCCGCGTTCGGGTGAAACGGTATCGTGCCGGCCGGCAGACTGGACGCGCTGGCCGGATCCAGGCCCGCGCCGACGGGCTAGCCACGGTCCTGCGTGAGCCGGGTCCACAGCCTTATATCACCCCGTGACGGGTGACGCGGTACACGCCCGGCAAACGCCATCGTTGACCTAGTGATACAGCTTCCTGGTCATGCTGGGAGGGAAAGGATCCTGACATGGATGTGCCAACCAAGGTAGATGTCGCCGAAGCCACCAGCGGGGCACTGGCCTCTCTGGCCATGGGCGACCCGGACAGCCTGGCCGCAGGCCTGGAGCTCCGCGCAGACTGGCAGGCCCGGAGCGGCCTCGACGCACGCAGCTTCGCCCTCGTGAAGGTCGCCGCCCTCATCGCGCTCGACGCTCCGCCGGCCTCGTACCTGTGGCAGGTGGCCAACGCGCTGGATGCGGGGGCTACCCCAGAAGACATTTTCGGCGTGCTGATCGCCATCGCGCCGCAGGTCGGCGGACCCAGGCTGGTGGCGGCCGCACCCGAGATCATGGTCGCTCTCGGCCTGAGCCTTCCCGAGGGGTTCGACGGGGCGTAGAAGCAGGCCCGGCAGAGCGAGAATAAGGAGGTAGCGATGTTCCGACGGCGCCCGTTGATGCGTGCGGCCGTGGTAGGCGGCGGCGCGTACATGGCGGGGAAGCATGTGGCCAACCGTCAGGCAGAGCAGGCAGAGTATGAGGCGGACCAGGACGCGCGCATCAGCGCTCTGGAGCAGCAGCAGGCAGGAGGCGAGCCGCCTCAGTATCAGCAGCCGCCGCCTCAGTATCAGCAGGCACCCGCACCACCCCCGGCCCCGGCAGCATCGTCGAGCATGGTTGACCAGCTGAACCAGCTTGCGGCGCTGCATGAGCAGGGCGTGCTGAGCGACGACGAATTCGCCGCCGCCAAGGCCAAGCTGTTCGGGACCTGAGCCGGCAAACCGAGCTTCTCCGGCGCGGCACGGCATCGCGTGCTCGGTACCTCATCGCGTGCCGTCGAGGGGATCCTCGTCGGCGGCTTCGGTGAACCGTGCGGTGACTTCTTGCTCCGGACGGCGCACTTCCATCTGCGCCAGCCGGCTGAACACCGCCCGGTCGGCCCGCGTCAGCGGAGGCTGAGTCACCGAACGGGGCCACAGGTGGTAGCGGTGCACCACGTTGATCTCCGCTGCCCAGAGAAACAGCTGTGAGCCGAGGTACATCCAGGACAGCAGGGTGATGACCACGGCGAAAACGCCGTAGGTGGGGCTGGCGTGCGCCAGCCCCCGGGTGACGTACCAGGTCCCGATCAGCTGCAGGACTTCCCAGAACACCGTGGCGATGATCGCTCCGGCCGCGACATCCCGGACCCGCAGCGGCTCCGCGGTGAGCACCATGAAGGCGAGCAGGAACAGCCCGAGGTTTATCAGGATGGAGGCGGCCACGAGCAGCATCGTCGGGGTATGGCCATGGACGATCGCGGTGGCGAACACGGCCAGCGCGGTCGAGGATACCGCGGCCAGCCCGAGCAGGCCGATCACCCCGAGGGTGCGGGCGTATCGCGTCCAGATGCTTGGCCAGTGAACGAACGGGATGTTCCAGACGGTGTTCATCGCGTTCTGCGCGGCGAAACCGAGCCCCAGGGCGCCGTAGAGGGTCCCGATGATGCCGATCACCAGCGCCACCGAGTTTCCCTCAAGCGGATGCACCTGCGAGCGGAGCTGGTCACCGATGACCGGGATCTTACCGAGCGCACCGCTGATCAGCTGCTCGCGGAGCGCCGGGTCGCCGGACAGCGCGTAGCCGAGGATGGTGGCCAGCAGCAGGAGCAGCGGGAAGAGGGCGAACAGGCCGTAGTAGGCCATCAGGGCGGCTTTGCCGCCCGCCTGGTCGTTGCCGAACTTCTGCGCTACCGCCCACGGGAAGGCGAGCATGGCATGGCGCTGCTGGAACCGGTCCGCGCGGCGGACCTGCCGCTCTATCCAGCCGATCTGCCGCGACTTGCCGCCCGAACCATCAGTGGTGTCCACTGGCCCAGGCTGTTCCCGACATGTTCTTCTCTCCTAAGGAGCGCTATCCGTTCCCCTGGTCAGGCTAGGGATATTCCCCGCCAGGGGCGCGAAGCGCGCGGAGGGACGCCTCGAAGGCGGACAACCGGCCGCGGACGACTTCGGCCTGCATCGGGCTCACGCCACCTGGAGCCCGCTCAGCGTCCATGGCCGAGCGGACAGCGTGCAGTGAAGTGAGCGTGTCGCCGATCCTGGCCCGGGTGCCGTCGTCCGGCGCCGACTCGCGCAGTGCGTACAGCGTCTGCGCGAGATCATCGGCACGCCGCTGGATGTCAGCCCACCGGGCGCCCGCGTCGGCGGCTGCGATCGCGCCTGGCCCTTCCGCCACAGCCATCGCGTCGTGGAGGGCCGAGCCCTTCGAGTAGGCGTCGACGAGCCTCGATTGCCATCCAGCAGCCTTCGCCGAGCGGCGGCGGGCTGCGGAGACTATCCAGGCGATCAGGCCTACGAGTACCACGGCCCCCAGCAGTATCCATAGCCAGAGAAGGTTGCTACTAGACGGAGCGGCCGGCGTGGCCGAGACGCTCGAAGGCGAGGCTGACGGCGACGCCGGCGCGGTGACGGTCACGGTAGTCGCAGGAGCGGTGGTAGTCACCGTCACGGTGGGACTGGCCGGGGCGGTCACGCTCGGGCTGGCCGGGGCGGTCACGGTGGGACTGGCCGGGGTGGTCGCGGTGGGACCGGCCGAACCGGACCGGCTGGTCAAGCTGCTGATCCCGCTCGAGACGCTGCTCCCGATGCTGCTCGAGCATCCGGCCGCCAGGCACGCGACCAGCAGAATGGCCGCGGCAAGGAAGAGGCTCTTGGTGGAACGGCGCATGCTACTCCCTTCCGCCTTGTTCATGGCACGCCGGTGGACCCCGGGTACCGTGGTCATGATCCCGCCGGTCGGCCCTCCTGGCCTCATCCGTTATGGACGACCTTGCGGCCAGTACCGCGAGGTCCCCGGCTCGGATTCGACCTCAACTTTCCTGCTTGCTCAGGCTGGCCGCGTCGTCAGGCGGCGCCTGAGCGTCGGCCTTATTGCGCCCGCCGATGAGCTTGGCGCTCATCTTGATCGTCTTGACCGCTCCCGTCGCGCCCGCCTGCAGCGTCAGCCCGACGGCGAAGAGGATGACGCCGAGAACGAAGAACGTCTTCGACCCGAGCAGGATTAGCCCGACGCGGCCCAGGGCGTAAGGAGGAGTACAGACCACCGCCCCGACAGCCCCGCCCACTGCGCTGGCCGTCAGCTTGTCACGCCGTGACCGTGTGGACTTCATGCCGATGAGCCGGGACGGCACGGCCACGTAGCAGACCATCATGATGCCGATGACGATGCTGAGGGACAACGCGAACCAGAACTTTCCCCAGCGGGGGACGACCACCGTGGACACGCCCAGCAGTATGCCCACCACCATTCCTGATCCCAGGACGATGGCCAGGTGGGACCGGGCCTGGGTGAACGCTGGCCGGATTTGCGGCCGGCCGGGCTGGATGATCGAGAACGCGAACACGGCGTTCAGGTAGAAGCCCGCCGCGGTGATCGCGGCCACGCCGAGCACGGCCGGGATCACGACCGCCGGACCGATCAGTACATGATGAAACGTCCCGCCGCGCAGCACCTTCTGCTTCAAGTCGTACATGGCGAACCAGATCCACATCGCGGGCAGCACCTGGATCAGCGTCAGCCGCCAGTTGGTGAACAGCAGCTTCACTCCGTCGAAGAGCATCGCGAAAGCACCGACGGCGAGTGCGAGGGGAGCCAGCCAGGGCCGGGAGCGGCTCAGCCGCAGCACCATGTCATCCACGGTGTCCCGGTCACTGTCCCTGACAGCCTGGATGAACTGCTCGACCTGCGCCCTGGTAATACGCCGCCGCCGCGCGGGCGGCCCATTACCGGTCGCGTGCGGCGCGGGCGGACTGGAGGCGTCACCGGCAGACGACGCCGTGGGCCGATCCGGCGCATTCCCTTCGATTGCCACTGTGGGATGCCCTTCACGAGCAGTAGTGCACCGAACGGACCGGGAATCCGCCCGGCGGAAACCAGGCACCATCTAGCCTAACGTCGGCTCGCTGTCGCTCCGAGAATAACTACGACCAGGCGGGACACCACGTCATTCATACTGGGTGAGGCGGCAGCCAGCCTGCCGCGTCATCGTCGAGTGCATGACATCTCGCGTCCGCCTGCTGTTTACCGTGGCAGCATGTCGGCAATGCTTGGCTGCAGGTTGCCTGGATAGCGCGTCGGCCAGCCGGCCAGGAAGGAGCCGATCATGACTGCACCGATAGCCGATGCTAGGCCGCGCCTGGTGGCCCGGTACCAGCTCGACACCGGGGTGAGCGGGCTGACGACCGCGGAGCGTGTGGCCAGGGGCAAGGCAGCACGGGCTCAGGTACCGCGGGCCAGCCACGCGGCATTCGACCCGCCATCGGGCCGGCCCGACCCGATCGCCCTGCTGGAAGAGCAGGCGAAGTCACGGGTTCCCGAGCTGGTACCGATCCGGTGGGGCCGGATGCTGGTTTCTCCGTTCACCTTCTACCGCGGCGCGGCCCTGCCGATGGCCAGCGACCTGGCCACCACGCCGGTGTCCGGGCTGGCCGTGCAGGCGTGCGGCGATGCACACCTATCCAACTTCGGCCTGTTCGGCTCGGCCGAGCGTCGCCTGGTGTTCGATGTCAACGACTTCGACGAGACGCTGCCCGGCCCGTGGGAATGGGACGTCAAGCGCCTGGCGGCCAGCCTGGAAGTCGCGGCTCGCAGCAACGGCTTCTCAGGCAAGCAACGCCGGGACATCGTCATGGCCGCCGTTGGCCAGTACCGGCAGGCGATGCGCGGTTTCGCGGGCATGACGAACCTGGACGTCTGGTATGCGCACCTGGACATGAACCAGCTTCGCGCGCAGTTCGACTCTCAGCTCCAGCCGCGGCAGCGCAAGTATGTGGACAAGGGGCTGGCCAAGGCGCGGACCAGGGACAGCATGCAGGAAGTGGCCAAGCTCACCCGCATGGTGGACGGGCGGCCGCGGATCATCTCTGACCCGCCGCTGCTGGTGCCGATCGATGAGCTGATGATGACCGACGTCGACCGGGCCACCATCGAGTCGCTTCTG
>JASHYW010000497.1 GCA_030042885.1 Streptosporangiaceae bacterium
CAGGGCAGTACGGGGTGAGGAGCGGCCCTTACGCCGACCCGGCCTCGACGGTGCCAGGACAGACCTGGGACGAGGTGACGGCTACCCTCACCGGACCCCGGCTGGCCTCGCCGCAACCGCTCGTCGTCAGTGGCCCGGACGGCAACGGCACCGTCACGGTCACCATCGGCACGACCGCAATGGCCGTCGGCACCTACACGGTGACGATCACCGGCCGCCTGCTGACACAGACCATTTCGTTCCAGGTCACGAACCCCAACTTTGGCTAACCCGTCTAGCGGCTGACGACCCCCCGGGGAACGCGCTGCATGACACGCGCCGCGTTCCGGGGCCGGCCTCGGCCGGCAGGACCCGCGCAAGTCCGGCGACCGGATGCGGTTCCCGGTGCTGCGCCCGCTGCGGATCCAGGCCTGGCGGGAGGTCAATGAGCTGCCGGGACGCACTTTGATGCGCAGTGGAGCATGGATTACCTGAGGTGTGCGCCGCCGCCGGGCGGCCAGCGGAAGCTGCGGACATGACCGTGGTGTTCGACGCCGGGCTGAACTCCGAGGCGAACTTCGCTCACTTTGCCAAGACGGGGCTGCACTACATCGGGTCGGTGCCCGCCAGCGACTGCCCGGACCTGACCGCCCTGCCCGCCTCCAAGCGGACCCTGGTCGATGAGGACCGGTTCGGCGGGCTGACCGCCTGCGACATCCGCCGCACGGTCTACGGCGCCGAGCGGCGGGTGCCATCAGCGCCCGCGACAACCGCCCTACAGAACCCCCCGTTTTCCAGTTTCCCCTGCCACTGTCCTCAATCCCGCCCCCATCATCAGCGAAGCTTTCGACGCAGCCAAGGGCGGGACCGGCTACAGCGCATGACCACGCCTTGGTAAGGCAACCCTGTTGGCATGCTTGGGACCTAGGTCCCATCGATTGCCGGCCATCGCCGCTGGCCGGCCCGTTTGTCCCCGCGCGGGCCTGGGTGTGAGGTGAAAGCGACGGGTCGCTATGACACCTCGGTCGTCAGAGGGGAAGGGGCAGGAAGTGATGCGAGGTGGAGCGCTGGGGAAAGACCGCACCTGACACGTTGCAGGACGCCCGGGAGGGCCGAGAACAAGCCGTCGATAGCTCTGTAACCCAGAGTTACCTATGCGGGCACTTGCACGAATCACCAGAGGAGGCCGGGCGGTGCGCCGAGGCGGTGGCGGCACGGCTCGGCTCAAAGCGTATGCCATCTGATTACTACCTGGGTTAATCCCAGGGAGGGCCCGATATCTGGGTACCGCTATTTGTACCGGCATCGGATCCGGTATTTGTACCGGCATCGGATCCGGCGCCCGTCGAAGCCGGTTGCCGTTCATTGCCCCCGGCGACGCCGATCTTGTGCCCGCCTGCGGATGGGCATCATGAGCACAGATCGTGCCTGTGGCGATCGGTCACCGCCATGACTGCCCATGCGGACTCAGAGTCGCTGTTGCCACGGCTCAGGAACCCGAGGGTGGACTCTGAGGGCCGGCCGCTGTATCTGGGGCTATGGGCACAGGTTCGGCCTGCCAGATGTCGCGGCAGTAGTCGCGGACTGTCCGGTCGGAGGAGAAGAAACCCGAGCGTGCGGCGTTCAGGATCGACATCCGGGTCCACCGTTCCTGATCGGCCCACGCCGCCCCGGCCCGGTCGTGGCAGTCGACGTAGGACCGGTAGTCGGCGAAGACCATATACTCGTCGCGGTTAAGCAGTGAAGCGATAACCGGCTCGAATGCTTCGCGGTCCCCGCCGGAGAAGGCGCCGGAGGCGACAGCATCGACGGCTGCCTTGAGTTCGGCATCGTTGTCGTAATAGGCGCGGGGGGAATAGCCCGCCTGCCGGAGCGCGGCGGCCTGTTCGGCGGTGAGGCCGAACAGGAAGAAGTTGCCGGCGCCGACCCGGTCGCGGATCTCGATATTGGCGCCATCGAGCGTGCCGACTGTGACGGCCCCGTTGAGAGCCAGTTTCATGTTGCCGGTGCCGGAGGCCTCCTTGCCGGCCAGCGAGATCTGCTCCGAGAGGTTGCCGGCCGCCACAACAAGCTCGGCGACCGAGACGTTGTAATCGGGCAGGAACACGACCTTGACCCGGTCGGCCACGTCGGGGTCGGCGTTGACCACGGCCGCGACCGAGTTGATCAGCTTGATGATGCGTTTGGCCTGCTGGTAACCCGGCGCGGCCTTTGCGCCGAAGATGACCGTGCACGGCGTCACGGCAGCGGCCGGGTCCGCCTTGATCCGGTTGTGCAAGGTGACGACATGCAGCAGTTTGAGGAGCTGGCGCTTGTACTCATGCAGCCGCTTGGCCATCACGTCGAACAGCGAGCCGGGGTCGATGGTGACGCCGGTGGCGGCGAGGGCATGGGCGGCCAGGTCGAGCTTGTTCAGCCGCTTGATCTCGCGCCACTGTTTGCGGAACTTGGCATCATCGGCGAAAGCCTCCAGCTCCTGCAGCCGGTCCAGGTCGGTCAGCCATTGCTCGCTGCCCAGCCGGGCGGTGATCAGGGCCGACAGGCGCGGGTTGGCCAGGCGCAGGAACCGGCGGGGACTGACGCCGTTCGTCACGTTCAGGAACTTCTCCGGCCACAATTCCGCGAAGTCCCGCAGCGTCGTCTGGGTGAGCAGCCGGGACTGCAGGGCGGCCACGCCGTTGACGGCGAAGCTGCCCAGGGCCGCCAGGCCGGCCATCCGCACCCGCCGCTCGGGGACCTCCTGGATCAGCGACATCCGGGCGATGCGCTCGCCGTCGCCCGGGTAGCGGGCGCGCACGTCCTTCAGGAGGGACTGATTGAGCGCGTAGATGATCTCCAGGTGGCGGGGCAGCAGCCGCCCGAACATCGGCACCGGCCACGTCTCCAGGGCCTCGGGCAGCAGGGTATGGCAGGTGTAGGCGAAGGTACGGCGGGTGATCGACCAGGCCTGCTCCCAGCCGACGCCGTTCTCGTCGACCAGCAGCCGCATCAGCTCCGGTATGGCCAGCACCGGATGGGTGTCGTTGAGCTGGATGACGACCTTGCCGGGGAATGCCTCCCAGTCGCTGTTGCGGAGCCGGAACCGGCGGATGATATCCCGCAGCGAGCAAGAGGCCAGGAAGTACTGCTGCTTGAGCCGCAGCTCCCGGCCCGCCTCCGTGCTGTCACTGGGGTACAGCACCTTGGTGAGGTGCTCCGAGCGCGTCTGCGCCTCGACGGCCTCCGCGTAGCGGCCGGCATTGAACAGGGCCAGATCGAACGACTCCCGGGCGGCCCGGGCGTGCCACAGCCGGAGGATGTTGACCGTCTCGGTGCCGTAGCCGGGGACCAGCGTGTGGCTAGGCTCGCCGCGCACCGTCTCGCCCGGCACCCAGCGGGCCCGCAGCCCTCCCTGATCGTCGTCCACCGGCTCGGTGTGGCCGTAGAACCCGACCACCTGGCGGTCGTCGGGGGCGGGGAACTCCCACGGGTTGCCGTAGAAGGCCCAGTCGTCGGGGTGCTCGACCTGATAGCCATCCTCGAAGGCCTGCTTGAAGATCCCGTACTCATAGCGGATGCCATAGCCCACCGCCGGGATGTCCAAGGTGGCCAGGGAGTCAAGCAGGCAGGCGGCCAGCCGGCCCAGGCCCCCGTTCCCCAGCCCCGGCTCCACGTCCAGGGCCTCGAGGGCATCGGCCGAAACACCGACGCT